>JAOAKO010000003.1 GCA_026413625.1 Microcaldota archaeon | reverse complement strand
GCCTCATAGATTATTCTTAATGAGACAATAAATGCACCAGGTCCAATTATATAGATTAATGCGTTGAGGAATCTTTCAAGAACGAGATTGACTACAGGTAATGCATCTAGAGTTTCTGTGAATGTAGTAGAAGCGACAAGAAATGCAGTTGCTGCCAAGATATATGGCCATACTTCCCTTGCCTCTATATTAAGCAATCCTATTATAATTCCTAAAAGACCCAATGAATAGAAATGAACAGGCAATAGGGTTTGATATGCAACTGCGACAAATGCAGCTACAAACAATCCTGCAATAAACGCAAAATATCCGACCTGCTGTTTTGAAAATGCCATATTAGATCACCATTAACTTGATTGTAATATAATTACTTAAATTGGACATAAACTTGAACCCACTGTGCTCCCATACAATGAAGTTAAAATTGTTGGGCCTATTGCACTTAGTATCAATGCGATTATCGCACCGGTTATCATGTTCATTGCCCATCCTGTTGCCTTTGCCCTCATTTCTGCGCCAAAGAAGTTGCCTGCCGCATATGCAACTCCAGCAAGTACGAATAACACGAATGCCATGACTGGAAGAACTCCATCTACAATTTTATAAACATCACAAATTGCCTTTTTAATTCTATCAGAACCTGTTGTGGTTTGTGCAAAAGAAATACTAAATAAAATTAATAAGGTCAGCATAACAAATTTATTCATATCCTCTCACCGGACAATACAATAAATATACCTTCTAAATAACATTTAAACTATTAATTTAAAAAGTTTTCTAGGGAATGAATATTAAGGCAGCTGATGCCAAGGTGACCAATCAGTCTATAATTTAGCGAGGTAATGTTATGGTTAAAAGTGTTAAAAATATTTTAGCTATTTCATCTGTTCTTTTATTTATATGTGCAATTTCATTTGCAGCAGAAGTAAGAATGCTCGAGCCGATTGCAGCTACAATTTCCGAGGGAGAGACTGTAGATCTGGGCACGATCGGACCTGGTCAAACGCTCGCGATAACTGTAAAGGGAATAGAAATTGGAAAGGGCGAGCTGGAGGCAAACTGGGGAGTATTGGGAGTCCTCGAGGTTCCGAAAGACTGGCAGGGATTTGACAGCATGGTATTCGCAAAGAACATGAGAGCCACTATTAAAGCGGATCCGAATGCACCAGACGGAACATATATAGTTAAAATGATCCTAACTGAATGCGAATCAAAAAATGAAATATGCGAAGCAAAGCAAGGTCTCGGAAGCGTGACTTTCTTTGGAAGAGTTAAGATAAGCCGGGAAGTGATGAAGACTAGCATGCCTACCGTTGGAATAACAACCGGAGTAGGTCAGCCGGCTAGATATCCGATAAGAATAGAGAACAAGGGAGCGGCTAGCGATGTTTTCGAGATTTATTCGGAAGGAGTTCCTGCATGGGACATGAAAAAGACAATACACGTTGCTCCTGGACAAACGATAAATACGTTCTATGAGATAGCTGTTAATGAAGAAAAGGAATACAAACCTACTATAGTGATCAAATCGGTGTCAAGCGATAGACTGAAACATACCTATGATGTAGGACTGACAGTTAAATCAGACGTCATCGGAGACATTAAGGCAACAAAAAACGGAATACTAATATTTCCATTGACCCTTGAGCCGTTATACACTTTAATGGGAATATTTAGCTATGCGTTTGCATGATTTTACCTTTCGTTTTTTTATTATATGATGCTGAAATAATATAGGTAGTCCCATGTATGGCGAGAAAATTAAAAAAATCCTTGAATTCAAAAAAATAAAGGAAGGAGACGCGGTCATATTAAAAACAGAGAGAAACGAATACAAAGGAATTATAATGCCGAGAATAGGATATGGCGATAAGGAATGCCTTATTTTAAAGCTGACAAACGGATACAATGTAGGGATAGAAGTTAATAGGATAATTGACATAAAAAAAACAGAAGGAGATATTGTACCTCTAAGAAACGTATCGCAGACAGAGGACTATAAAATAAAAGGAAATCCGGAAGAAGAAATAGTTATTTTAGGCTGCGGCGGAACTATCGCATCGAAAATCGAATATAGAACTGGAGCAGTTTATCCTGCGATTACAACTGAAGAACTAATACAGTCGTTTCCTCAACTCAAGGAAAAGAAAATAAGGACTAGAATGCTATTCTCTCTTCTTTCTGAGAATATGACTCCTAAACACTGGACCCAGATTGCGAACGCGATAAAAGAAGAGATAGAAAAGGGATGTAAGGGAATAGTGTTAATGCATGGAACAGATACTATGCATTATACTGCAGCTGCCCTCTCTTACATGATTAAGACTCCGGTTCCGATTGTGATGGTTGGGGCTCAGAGAAGCAGCGATAGGGGCTCTTCCGACAATATGATGAACCTAATGTCTGCATTGATTGCAGCTGAAAGCGATATAGCGGAAATAACTGTATGCATGCACGCCACAGAGAATGACGACTATTGCTATTTGCACAGGGGAACAAAAGTAAGAAAGATGCACACAAGCAGAAGAGACGCTTTCAAAACAATAAATGGAAATCCGATAGCAAGAATTTATCCCGATGAGGACAGAATAGAAATCATTTCATCATATGAAAAAAGGGGGAAGAATAAGTTGATAGTAGATACTGAATTAAATCCCAACGTAGCTCTAATTTATGTTTATCCTGGAATGAAAACAGATGTATTGGATTCGTTAATCGAACATCACGAAGGAGCAGTACTAATCGGAACAGGGCTTGGCCACATTCCAACTCAGTTGATTGACGTCATTAAAAAGCACTCGGACAAAAAGCCGATAGTAATCTCCTCTCAGACAATAAACGGAAGACTGAATATGAATGTTTATGAAACTGGAAGGCAAATGCAGGATGCGGGAGTAATCGGACATCTAATGGATTGGACGCCTGAAGCTGCGTTCGTAAAGCTGATGTATGCGCTTGCTCATGCTGACAATTTAATCGAAGTTAGAAAAATAATGGAAACGAATCTGTCTGGCGAGATAACAGAGAGAAATGAGGAATAATTAAGTGATAATAATGGACAAAGGAATTAAAATAGGATTGGAACTTCACCAAAGGTTAGCGACGAAGAACAAGCTGTTTTGCAGATGCAGCACTAAAGGCAACGAAGAAAAGATAAAGGAAATCAAAAGGAAGCTACATGCGGTTCCAAGTGAATTGGGGCAGATAGATCCGGCTGCTCTTTTTGAGTCAAAAAAGGCTCCGCTACACAAATACGATTTTTACAAAGGTACTTGCTGCCTGGTAGAAGCTGACGATGAACCGCCTCACGAAATGAATAGCGAGGCAGTCATTCTTGGGTTGACAATATGCAACATGCTTAATGCGGAAATAGTGGATGAAATCCACGTGATGAGAAAAACAGTCATTGACGGATCAAACACTTCCGGATTCCAAAGAACTGCAATACTTGGATTAAACGGAAAATTGAAATACGAAAACGAGATTGAAGGACGAAAGGAAGAAAAAGAAATCGGAATACAGACAATTGCGATAGAAGAGGAAAGCTGCGGAATTATAGGCGAGCAAAAGGGAGAAATAGAAAGCTTTAGGCTTGACAGACTTGGAATACCTCTAGTAGAAATAGCCACAACTCCGGACATTAAAAACGGACGAGAGGCAAGGACGGTTGCGGAACAGATAGGGCTTATGCTGAGGGCTACTGGAAAAATGATGAGAGGGATAGGCACAATCAGGCAGGACCTCAATATTTCAGTATCTGGCGGAGCAAGAGTGGAAATAAAAGGAGTGCAAGACCTTGACCTAATCGAGACAGTTGTGGAAAATGAGATAAAACGTCAAACTCGCTTGATAGAGATATGCGAAAAAATAAAGAAGATAAGGGAGATTCGTCCAGAACTTGATGATTTGTTTGAGAACGAATATGTTTTGGAGCAGTGCATAAAAGAGGTAACAGAATTATTTAACGGCACTGGAAGCAAATTGATAAAGAAATCAGTTGAAAGCGGGAAATCGGTATTCGCGATGAAATTCCCAGGCATGAAAGGAATTTTTGGAATTGAGCTTTATCCCGATTACAGATATGGAAGCGAACTGAGCGATTATGCAAAAACTCAAGGATTGGGAGGAATAATCCATTCAGATGAAAACATAGAAAAGTACAATCTCAAAAACGAGGTAAGCGAAATTGTAAAGATACTCAAGCTTGAACCTAACGACGGATGGATAGTTGTAGTTGGAGAAAAGGAGCAGTGCATATCTGCGCTGAAGCTCGTATTTAAGAGGGCGTATGAAACTAAAGTGCCTGAAGAAACAAGAAGGGCTGACCTGCAAGGTAAGACCCATTATATGAGGCCTTTGCCTGGATCTGCAAGAATGTATCCCGAGACAGACGTCGCACCGATAAGGATTACTGATTCTATGCTTAGCGAAAGCCAAGACTATCCGTCTTTTGAAGAAATTGAGAATAGAGTGTATTCTTTGCTTAACAGAGAAATCGGAGGAAAGATTATCAGATCCGAGAAATTGAATCTTTTCCTTGAATTGGTTGAAGAGGGAATAAACCCGGTTGTTGCAGCTGTAACTTGCGAAGATACCCTTAAATCTCTGAAGAGAGACGGATTTGAAATTGCAAAACTTAGTGAAGAAGATATAAAGGAAGCGCTGTTGCTATATAGGGATGAAAAGATAACGAAAGCAGCCATACCTGAGCTATTAAAAGAAATGATAAAAAGGAACGGACATGCGAATGAAGTCATAAAAGACAGCGGCCTTTTCAGAATATCCGGAGAAGAACTTAAGGGGCTCATAATAAAGGAAAATATAAAAGACGTTCAATCCCTTATGGTTAAATACAGATTGAATGTGGATCCTCAAGAGGCAAGTAAAATAATTAGCGAATTGAAGAAATGAAAGATTGAAACTATGAAAAATTAAAAGGAGTGGAAAAATGAAAATTGCGTTCTTTACAGAAACATGGTATCCGAATGTTGACGGGGTGGTTGTTGCAATAAGCAACACTAAAGAAAGACTGGAAAAGCTTGGAAACGAAGTAATTGTGTTTGCAGCCGGAACTGCAGATTTAAAGAAAAGAAGAAAAAAAGACGCTGCCTACATATTCCCTTCTGTAGACTTTATCCCATATCCAACTTATAAGCTTGCGATATTTCCGTATCCGGATGCCGAAGAAATTGCAAGAAAAGAAAAAGTCGACATAATTCATTCTCACGGAATGGGGCCGATGGGGTTGGCTGCGCTCTACGCCGCAACAATCCTTAAGAAGCCGTTGATTGGAACATTGCATACGAACATACAGGAAGCCACGCATTATATTGCGCCGATCAAGCCGATGCAAAAAATAATGAAAAGGGTTGCATGGCGATATCTAAGGTGGTATTACAACCAGTGCGACAAAGTGATAGTTCCAAGCGAATACATGAGAAAAGAATGCATTAAAAACGGAATAAAAAACGTCGAAGTCATATCGAATGGAATAGATCTAGATAGATTTAAGCCTGGAGAAAAGAAAATGTGGAAAGACAGAACTGTAGTCCTTTACACAGGCAGGCTTGTCAAGGAAAAGAATCTTGAGGTTCTCATTAAGGCCGCCCATTTGATCAAAAAAGAAATACCTAATGTGTTATTTGTGATAGTGGGTAGCGGCCCAATGGAGCAGACGTACAAAGAAATGGTTAAAAAGCACAAAGTGGAAGACCTGTTCATATTTATAAGCGGAGTGAGGCATAAGGGCATTGTTGAATTTTATCACAATGCGGATGTTTTTGCATTTCCTTCAATGTTTGAGACACAAGGCCTTTCCTGCCTTGAGGCGCTAGCTTGCGGTTTGCCTGTGGCCGGGGCAGACTATCTTGCAATACCTGATCTTGTTAAAGAAGGCTATAACGGATATTTATTCAAGCCTCATGATGTTAAGGGTTGCGCTGCTGCAGTAGTGAAATGCATTAGGAACAAGAAAAAACTGGCGGAAAATGCGATTAAAATAGCAAAAGAGCACTCCATTGAAAAATCAATAAGACGTCAAATAAAGATTTACCATGAGTTAATCAATACCCCTTCAAAAATTTAAATTAAAATTTAGAAAAGCGTGCTAGTATGTAAACACTACTTTTTTCTGCAGCACACTCATAAATTTATTAATAGGTGCTACGCTTATTTTTCCATTGTCCAATAAAAGTTTAAATACCACGTTCTGGCGATCCGGAGTGTGTATTCTTGACAGAAAATCGTTCATTACTGATTCATTCTCAAAAACAATGATAGTTCTGCCTATTGAAGAGGTGTATATTGCTTTCTTTATTACCGCATCTGACTCGTATATATGGACATACACATTTTCTCCGCCATAACTAAGTACGGTGTCTGCATCCCCTCTTTGTCCAAACGGCAAAAATGGAATTCCTTCTGTAACAAATATGTCTCGCAAAGCCCTTACCAAAGCAAGATAATAGATGGATTTCCTTGTCTCCTTTTCCCAGCGCTTAAGCCCGTAATATTCCATCGATTGGACTACATATCCCTCTTCCTTAAGCTTATCTAAAATCATCTCTAGATTATAATCCCCAACAAGCAAAGGCTTCCCTCTAAACATTATCTTTCTAAATCCCATCTTTAGATCATTTATTGTTAATGGAGTGTTTTTCCATTTCAGGTCAGCATTAACTTGATCAAATATTTCAAGAATTTTCTCGCGCTTTATTGGTACTGCGATAGATTGCAATGGTGGGAAATCTGGAACGTCTATTGCATATTTAACCGCTTCTGGCCTTGAGATCAAATATCCGATTGCAAATAAAAGAATTGCAATTATTCCCATCGCTATATTCTCTGGCCTCTCAAACATTGAAACAGGTCGAGTATACTGGACTGGAACACTTATTACATCCGGACCAAATTTGAATGTAAATGTATACATTCCTGGAGCTGTTATGGGGGTAGCATTGTATATGATTCTGCCCTTTGTCGCATCTAATCTTTTAACATCTCCCCCATCTAAAGACACCTCTATGTTTTTTAATACTGAAGTATACTCCTCTCCACTTGGCAGAATGTAAACGTTGAATATGAAATTTCCCTGCAAGAAATCAGTTATATAAGGTTCGATCTTAAAGGAAAGCATTGAAAGATATGATTGGGCAAAAGTGTTTCTTTTATCGTCGCTTATCCTTAAAATATATTCTCCGCTCTTAAGCTGATTGTCAAATCTATAAACTGCATTTGAGAGCTTTAGCGGGACTGGCGCTGCAGTAATTGGAATAAATAATACCTCTTCATTGTTTTGGTTTATCGCGGACAAATAGAGTTGCTTCAATTCGGTTGTATTCTCATTTAAAGAATATTTTATTTCTAATGGATTCCCGGATATGAACGAATTGATTGCAGAATCATCGTGCATCAACAATCCTTTCGGCCGCATTGGGAATCTTACAGATATAGACGACCCTACCGCCTCAGTGACATTATTAACTTTATTTATTCCCTGTAGATATAGTTTTCCATAAGAACGGGTGACTCTTGTGCCGTCTGGAAATCTGAATGGTGAGGTAAACAGTATAATCTGACCTTTGAAAGACCCGTTAACCTGCAGCGTTTTTTGTATTCTTGAAAGACCGTAACCCCATCTTGCATTGATAATTGCGTCAGCCAATTCATCGGCAGATTTTTCTCCTGAGAATTGCCACCAGAAATCAATTGTTGTAGGTATAAAATATGCGAAACCATCTCCTTCCCATTTAATTGAAAAACCTCCAGGGTCTCCACTAATTATTGGGCGCGTAGCGGCTGTCCCTATTGATTTGATGGAGTATAGTGGGTTTTTGAATGAGAAAAATTGTGGCTGGCCTGAGGCGGAATCAAATGAAAGCTGCCAATCTGCAATCTTTTCTTGAGAAATCGGCTGGGGATTTGGCAGCGAGCTATATAAAACGCTGTCAGTTGGTTTGTATCCTATGTATATCAATACATTTCCGTTTTCAACAAATTTTTTCAATGTAAAATTTTTATATTCTTCACCTATAAAAACAGCAGGTAAATAACCCGAAGGAACAATTAATATGATTTTTCTGGTTTTAGGTAAAGAAACCATTTCTTCAATTGTAATTTCTGACAGAAACAAACCTTTCCTTTCAAGCGAACTTTTTAGCCGTGAATAAAACTGAGGATAGTTTGAAGCAAATTGATAGTTTGGGACCTTCAATATGTAGACATCATTTGGAATGAATTGCTGTTGAACCACGAAGTCGAAATTTAGTTCGGTTGTATTTTGAGCTAAAACATCAAGAAGCACAAACCAGCGTGTCTGATCAGAAGATGAATCTAGATAACCTGAACTTAATACATTGACCACTATATTTGGCTTTGAAAGCTCTACTGCAATCGGAACTTCAGGTACACCGGGTGTAGTATAATAAACAAAGATGAAATACGCGCCTATTGCGATCAGACAAAGAAAAACTATAATAATCACGTTAAGCAGTGGAGATGGGGTTGTAATGCGCCTTGCTGGCTTTATTACTTTCGTTTCTTCTTTTTTCTTAGGTTGAAAGAGAGACGAAATAGAATTGATTAAAACTTGCGGAGTAATCTCTGTTGCTTTTTTTGCATATCTTTTAATTGGTATGAATAGGCGTTGTATATTGAATTTATATAGCGCCCTATGAACCCGTGCAAACTTTTTTGTTTTTGTCTCTTCAGGCATAATCTTCCTCTTAGATATATTTCATTCTCTTTGAGCTAGGTACCCTTCTCTTACCATTTTATTAAGTATTTCTTCGACCCTCTGCTCGCTAACTTTATTTATCCTAGCAAAGTCAGAGATATTTATTTCATAATTATGCTCATCAAGCCAAGTTTGGATTCTTGAAATAAGAATTTCGTCAGAGACAGATTCAAGCTCTTTTATTCTCAAAAGCAACTCGTTCTGCTTTTCCTTAAGCTCTATATTTGATTTTCTGAGGTTTTCGTTTGCTGCTATTGTCTCTGAAAGCTGCTTCTTTATTCTTTCGCATTCTTCTCTGACAGAGTCGTATTTTGAGAATAACTCTTCATAAGTTGAGGATGTATATTCCAAAAGCCTTGACATGAAATTATCAACAATCTGATAAAGCTGTTTATGATTTATGAAATATACATTTTCAAGCAGCGTTAAAATGTTAAGAAAATATCTCAGTATTTCCAGTCTTCTTTTCTTAGGACTTTCATCCGGATTATAACTGTAAATTATCTCTATGCTGTCTGGATTGAGATATATTATAGAAAAGAGGTACGGGTTCTTCTGAATGTCTCTTCTCTCAATATTTATTGCAACTATTCCGCTTTTAGTTTCTACGAGATCTAAAAACTGAAGTGGAGAAAGCGCATCTATAACTTCTTGTGATCCTTTAAGCATTTTTGCATCTATTTTAAACCCTTCTACAAAAGGTTCCTTAGAAGATACTTGATCTTTATTGTCTAACGATGCCATTTTATCTCCTCTTAGTAATCTGTCTTCGTTTTGAAGTAATGACTTTTTTCTGTTCTACGTTATGATCTACTGAAGGAAAATATCTAAAAAGCGATACAAAAAGTAAGAGAATGAACAATAATATTACCATTGAAATTGTTGCAGGTATAAAATTAAGCGAGTTGTTTAACAAAGCAAGAATTATTGCAATTACTGCGATTACTGCGGTTACCGCTACTATCTTTACTATTGAGGATTCGAATTCTTTTCTCCTTTTCACTGCTTCCTCTAAATGTTTATCGCAAACTACAAGCTCATTTTCAGCAGCGACCTTAAAGAATCGTTTTATCTTCCTTATTGATGAGATTACAACATCATCTCTAATCGGTTTGTAATTTGATCCTTTGATCTCTTCTTTTCCAATCACACAAATTTTTGCCACAAAATCACCCGATATGCAATAATTTAGAATTCTATTCAAGTGTAACTTGCGTTAGCTCTCTTTCTCCTGCGCCTGTCTTTTTCTGATCTGCTCTGGTAAAGATATTGATAATTGTGCTGTCGTCAATTCCAAGTTCTCTGAAAAACATCGTTATCGTTTTCCTGCTCACACCGCTCCTTTCTAATTCTATTACAAATTCGATTGCGTCGATGTGCTTTGCTTTCTTCTCTATTAATGTTGACAGTTCTTCAACCCTTTGATCATTAAGCCCCATCTCTCTTAATCTCTTCTTGAAAGCTGTTCTCTCCATTGAAAAACTCTTCGGCATGGTCTCATCCCTTCTCTGTGCTTCTGTTAGCACGGATAAAATATCGATAAAGTAATCCACTATCGGTTCTTCACCGTCAATTCTTTTTAAGATAAAGGTCTCGCTAAATGGAGTTGTTTGCTCGTATGCCATTGATATCGCTGCCTGGCCAACCCCAAAGCCAAGTATTTGCTGGCGTATGTAATTACTGAATCTTAATGAATTTTGCAAGTAGTCAAGATACTTTTCAAATTTTAGTCTAAGCATTATCACTGTTCCAACATTGCTAAAAATAACCTCGCTTATATCTGTTGGAGTTTGAGATGCGACAATCAATGCAAATTGGTACTTTCTTCCCTCTCTTACGATCATAACCGCATCGCTGTTTTCATCCTTTGAAATCTTCCAAGCTTCATCCAAAACGACCAGAAGTTTTATCCCTTTTTCAGGCTTCCACCCTTCCATTCTCATCTTTTCCTTAATGAACTGCAAAATTGTGAGGGCAGCCAATGCGCGGAAGGTTTCATCCGGCAATCCGGAAAGATCAATTGCAACCAGACCTGAAGTGAGGAGTTTGTCTAAATCTATAGTCGACTGTTCTGCAAAATAATCGTCACCTTCTAGTGTAAATTTCTTTATTTTATAAATTGCATTCTGAAGCTCGGCTGGAAACTCATATGTTCCTGCCTCAAGCATCTCTTGGAGATTCTTCTGGACATCCTTAAGAGTTGGTGGTCTTAGTGGGTTTCCTAACGCGTCTTTTTGATCCTTTTCGGAGAGCTTGAATCCTGCATTAAGATAAGCCTTTTCAATTGCTTCCTCTATTAGCCTTCTCTGTTCTGGATACTGGCCTATATCTGTGAGTATTTCAAGAGACCTTATGACCTGTTTTATCCTATCGGATGGCTTCATCCCGCCTAAATCAAGAAGATTTAGAAAAGATCCTCTTCCCAATGCAACAACAATTCCGTTTACTTGCTTAACCCACGCCTTATACTCTCCTGCCCAGTCGATAATAATCGCATTAGCATTCCATACCAATGCGGCCCTAAGAAGAAAGGTTTTAATTAGGTAAGATTTACCAGAACCAGTTATACCTGTAATTGCTATGTGAGGATTTGTAAGCCGTCTAAAGTTCCAATAAAACGGAACGTTAAAAACTGTCGTTCTGCCCAAATAAATAGAATCTTTTGGGTCTCCCATTAGATATTCTGCGGGAGGTTCGGGGGGGCTCACGATAATCGCTCTTCTTCCTATGTCTGTATTTTGGACATCGTGTATCTTCAAATCTCCCATCAATTCACCCGATAAGGACATTATCTAAATGTGCCTTCATGCTTCCACAAATTCCTTTAATGCCTTAACTGTTGGGGGCACCATGTGTTCAAGATCATAGCACTTCATCATATCTTCTCCGTATAGATATGAGACTTCAACATTAAGCGCGTTTGCTATGAGAGTCTTTATTTCTGCCGCCTGGTTCTTTGCAACCGCTACGGCTGCATCCTTTGTAACGCCCACTCCGGTTGTCATTGCATATGAAATTAGTCCCATAGGCCTTTCTCCAGACATTATTCTGTTTAATTCAGCCTCATACATGGCCACTTCTTTTTCCAATCTATCCAATGCCAATACATCAGGCTCTGATTTCTCTCTCTCCCTTTGGAGCTTTAACTGGGCCTCGTATTTCTTTGTTTCGACATCCTCCCTGTATTTGGCTATATCCTTTGCATATAGAAGAGTTGAAACCTTAACTGGATATTTGATATTTGCTATTGCCCTTTCAAATGCGTCTATGAAAACCATGTTTTCTTCTTGAGACCTTTCTGTAGTTGACTTGTACATCTTTATGTGCAAAAATACAGATGCGTAATACTCGTCTCCTATCTTTTTAACTATCGCATCCTGTGCGGGAGTGGTTTCCCATTGTCCGTCATGAACTTCAATGATATTCAGACGTTTCGTGATGTATGGTATTGCCCAATATCCATACTTCCAAATCAAAAATGAGAGAACTGCTGTAAAAAGAGACAAACCTGCCAAAACAAATTGAAGCGTACTTCCCCCTGGAAGCGTTGCCATTACTAGGAAAACCAATATTGAAACGCCTATAGCTGCGTATGCCATTTGTCTAGTAGTAAATCCGAGTGCCATGATACTTATTTCTTTAAAAAGTTTTTAAATACTATGTTATTGCATAGAAGAAAAGAAAGAAGTTATTAATAAAAAGAAAAAATCAGTATGGATAGAATCTTTCAGTGCAGAAATCAGAAGTTGAGATTTCTGGAACGAAAACCCCTAAAATTGGCCTTGCTAAAAGAAAGATCAAAAGGGAGATTACTGCTCCAACTACCATAGACGTGGCCCATCCTGTTGCCTTTGATTTCATTTCTGCTCCAAATACATGGCCGATTCCGTAGACCACTGCTGCAAGTACAAATAGCACTATTGCAATGATCGGAAGAATCTGTGTTAACTGAACGCAAATATTGTTCAAACCAACTATCAATCTTTGTGTTACCTCAGTAGTTTGTGCAAATACTAATGACATGGCTGAAATAACGAATAATATTGTTAATTTTCTCATCTCTTCACCTATTGTATAATCTATATAGAATACATTCAATTTGTTAAAAAGATTTAAAAAGTAATAGATTGAATTGAAAACTCTACTTTATCTCTCGACAGACTTCGCTTAACTTGTAGCCTGCAAGATTCGAAATAAGAACAGAAGCAACCTGCACTATCAATAATCCAACTACTGCACCGGTAACCATGGACATAGACCAAGAAATTGCTTTTGCCCTCGTTTCCGCTCCAAAAAACTGGCCTCCTGCGTATGATACTCCTGCCAATACAAATAGTACGAACGCAACTGTAGGAATCACTGAATTCAGATCCTTATAAAGACTGCAAAGGGTTGTCTTTAGCTTCTCAGATGCCTGGGTAGAACCTGATGTTTGCGAAAATGATAATGAAATTGTTAAAAGAAAAGCAAGAGCAAAGACTAGCAAAGAACCACTGCTTGTATTTTTCCGTGATTGCTGTCTGATTCTAGTCCTTGCGCGCACCATAAAAATCAACTAAAAAGAAAAAGAATGGAAAATCCATTCATATTAGAAACCAGTGCAAGCGCTTGTCCCGATACGATACGTACCGCCGCCTAATTCAGATATTATCATCGGCCCAATTATCCAAAGCAAGAACGCCACTATTGCTCCAGTAATCATTGTCATTGCCCATTTTGAGCCAGTTGCCCTTGCCTCAGCACCAAAGAATTGGCTGCCTGCATAAACAACTCCTGCAAGCGCAAATAAAACAAATGCGATTGGACCCAATAAACCGGCAGACAAATTACATATTGCGCTAAGAACTTTTTTAATATTCGTACCTGCTTCCGATGCTGATCCTGTTTCTGCAAAAATCAAGCTTCCTAAAAGGAATAAAGCCATTAACACTCCTAATTTCTTCATATTATCTCACCTTATTTTAATGCTTATTAGTACATGCCAGACTAACTAGATTTGCTAGCATGCTTGATATCTTTATATACACGTGTAAATATTATAAATATTGCTTTCCAACCATAATTATGCAAATTAAGAGCAAAACAAAATATAAGAAAAAACTCATATCTATTGTGGAAAAGGAAAGGATTTATCAAAAATACCTGCAATCTATAATTTTTGAAAGAAAGGCGAATATCAGTGGCGGATGCTTACATTTATATTCCGACAGTGAAGAATGGGAAGACCAGTGGGATGAAAACTGGTTTTTTATTGACGAGAACATAAGATCGCATGCCAAATTGTTTTCAATAGAATCCGGTTCGGATGCGAAAGGTGATCCAACTGTTTTATATGACCCGCAATCCAGAACTGCGTTTTTCAAAAACAACAATTACTACGGATGGCTAAAATCGGTTGCGCTTGCTTTGATGGGTGACGTATTGGAAGATAACCATAATATCTTTTCTGCGCATGCAGCCCTGCTTAATGTAAATGGAAACGGCACCTGCATAATCGGCCCTTCAGGAGCGGGCAAGACAACTTTAAGCTACGGACTCCTTACAAAGAGCAATACAAAGATCGTTGCTGATGACTGGTTTTACTTTAAATTTATAAACAGCACTGTTACCGGATATAGAAGCGAAAAAAATACGTATATCAGAACGGATTTGAGTCAGAGTTGGAAAGAATACAAAGATGTAATGAAATATGCTAAAGTTGATAATAAAGGAAGAGCGATTATAAATCTTGCGAAAGCAGTTGGAAAAGAAAAAATAACAGACGCCGCTGACATAGCAAAATTTGTAATACTCAGAAGGGAAAAAGGAAAAGAAATAACTCAGAAAGTGGGGCCTGAAGAGGCGCTGAAACACCTGTTAAGAAACGATTTCTTTAATCCTCATTGGCTTCAAAATAACGATTGGAAAATGAGGGTAAGAAGAGAAGCATATATGAGATTATTGAAGAAATGTGATGTATTGTTCCTAAATACGATAGAAGCGCCTGAAGAATCACTCAATAAAATTCTGGAATTCGCAGAATGATTAAAACTCGTATCTGCTTATATGTTGCTTATATTTATTAAGATCTATTATTTTGCTTATTTAATTCTTAAAATCAGTGGAAATGAGGTTAGATGAGATATATAAATATGTAAGTTTAATACACAAACGTTTAGTAAGTTAATACATGCATTATCTGAATATAATGCATTTATTAGCAATGATTTTAGCTAAATAATGTTGGTGGGAATATGGCAAAAGAAAAAACAGAGTACGTAAGAGAGCTTGAGGATCTTCCTGGCATCGGCCCTGCTACCGCTGAAAAGCTTAGAAGCGAGGGATATGATACTATTGAAAAGATTGCTACTGCATCACCCCATGAACTTGCAGAAATAGGCGATATAAGCGTTGACAATGCAAAAAAAGCAATTGAGGCGGCAAAGAAATCAACTGAAATAGGTTTTGAAACTGGGGATCAGGTTTACGAAAGAAGAAAACAAATAGCAAAGATTAGCACCGGATCAAAAGAGCTTGATGAATTGCTTGGCGGAGGGGTAGAAACACAGGCAATAACTGAGTTCTTCGGAAAATTCGGTTCAGGAAAAACTCAAGTGGGATTCCAGCTTGCAGTTAACGTTCAAAAGCCTGAGGGACAAGGAGGCCTAGGAGGAAAGGTTTTGTTCATTGATTCCGAGGCAACGTTCAGGCCGGAAAGAATAAGACAAATCGCAGAGGCCCAAGGTATGGATCCAGACCAGGTTCTGAAGAATATTCATGTTGCAAGAGCTATGAACTCAGACCACCAGATTTTATTGATTGAAAAGGCTGATGAGATAATAAAAAAGGAAAATATAAAACTGATAATTGTAGATTCACTAACTTCTCAATTTAGATCGGATTATGTTGGTAGGGGGGCACTTGGGGAAAGACAGCAGAAATTAAATAGGCACATACGTGCGCTTCAAAGGCTTGCTGATACCTACAATGTAGCCGTATATATTACGAACCAGGTAATGGACAATCCTGCGATTTTATTCGGCGACCCAACAACTCCAATTGGAGGTCACGTGCTTGCGCATCAAAGCACTTATCGTGTTTATGTAAGAAGAGGAAAAGAAGAGAAAAGAATAGCGAGACTGATTGATTCTCCAAACATGCCGGAAGGAGAATGCGTCTTTAAGGTAACCCCAGAGGGAATTAAAGATTAAGCATAAATAATAAAATGGAAACTTAGTTTAGTCACTAAAATTAATATAGTAAGGTAAAATAAAACCCAAATGTCAGATAGAAATCGTCGGCGATGAAATGGAAATGAAATTTAGCAAAAAAACAATTGAAATGAATAAAATTCTTTCACCATTAGATAAGTTCGTTTTTGACTTCTGTCGAATTCTAGACGATGAAAAAATAAGATATGTTATTGTATCTGGTTATGTGGCGATTGTGTTTGGAAGAAGCAGAAATACAGAAGATGTTGATATTATTGTAGAGAAGATACCTTATGAAAAGTTTGAAAGACTATGGAATAGACTTAAAAAGAAATATGAATGTCTGAATACAAATGAACCTAAAACTGCATACTATGAATATCTTAAAAATAAAACAGCAGTGAGATTCAGCAGGAAAGGGGAGGTCATTCCAAATTTTGAGTTTAAGTTTCCAAAGATGGATGAAGATGTAATTTCATTAAATAACAGTGTAGAACTCAGAATAAAAAATAAGAGATTGTTTATATCTCCAATCGAACTTCAGATTGTTTATAAACTGAAATTAGAATCTGAGAAGGATGTTGGAGATGCGATATTTCTCTATGAGTTATTTAAAGAAAAGATTGATGAAGAAACTTTTAAAAATTGGATTGCATATTTTAAGATAAAGGAAAATATAATCAAAGAACTAGATGAGAGTTATGGCAGTAAATGAAAAAAAATTTAAGATGAATAAAGATGAAAATCGAAAAGAGCACTTTGAATTTATTAGAAAATATGTTGAATGGCTAAAGAAAACTCCCAATAAAAAATGGTCAAAGGTGCATGCAAAATTCCTTTCTAAATGACCCATACTGAAACAATGCTATAAACGATTTACTTTTTATTTTTCACTTTTCTTTTTGCTTGTTTTCTTTGAGCTCCCATCCATTTTCTTAATGGCCTCTATTACTTCGTCTATTATGAATTCAGGTGTTGAAGCCCCTGCGCTTATCCCTACCTTTTTCATTCCTTCAAACCACTCTTTCTTTAGTTCTGCAGCTGTTTCTATATGATATGTTGGCTTTATTCTGCTGCACACCTCTGCAAGCCTTCTCGTATTTCCGCTGTTCTTGCCCCCTACAACTATCATAAGATCAACCTGCTCTGCTACTTTCTTCGCTGCAGGCTGCCTCATTTTTGTTGATTGGCAGATTGTATTGAACACCCTTACCTCCTTTGCCTTGTGATAAAGTTCCGCCACTATATCATCAACTGCCTCTGGCTCTAGAGTTGTCTGAACTACCGCGCCGATTTTAGGGACTTCTTTCAGTGCCCTTGCTTCCTCCACACTTCCGATTATTATTGAACCTGGTGCATATCCCTGTGCTCCTAACGCTTCTGGATGGTTTTTCTCTCCAATGATTATTACCTGGTAGCCTTCTTCTGCAAGCTTCTTTGCATATTCTTGCTCAACCTTTACAAATGGGCACGTTGCGTCTATTATATCTACCACTCCCTTCTCTTTAAGCTTCCTAAAGACTTCTGGGGATACGCCGTGCGCCCTTACGAATACAGTTCCGGGCTGAATCTCATCAATTGAATTAACCATTTTTACTCCTTTTTCCTCAAGAAGCTTTATCTGCTGAGGGTTATGGACAATCGGCCCAAATATTTGAATATTTTTCTTTCCTTCTTTAAGCGCCTTTTCAACCATATCTATTGATCTTTTTACGCCAAAACAAAAACCCTTGGGTTCAGCAATAAGTATCTCCATGCTCCCACCATTAAGTTAAACGTTTAATACAGTTAAGAGGAAAAGAAATATAAATATGAACAAAGGATGAAGAATAAAAGAAAAGGAAAAGATAAAGATAAAAAACTAAGGGCGCATGCGCCCTTTATTTCCAGCAATTACTATTTTACTTTGTCTTCCATGGCTTCTGGCTGCTGAGAACAATGTATCCTATTATAAGGATTACTGCTATCAAAAGGATTAGTCCTAACGGACTCTCCTTCTTTTGCTCAGGAATTTGGATTAAACCTGATTCTTTTTCTTCGCCAGCTTTTGTAGTCGTTATCTTTGGAGCCTCCGCTGGAGCTTTGATTTCTTCACCTGCAATTGCAAAGTAGCTGAATCCTGGAGTCGTTGCTTCGAATGTTATGGATTCAATGTCCTCGAATCCCTTCTCAGTTTGAAGCTCCTGCCATTGTCCGTTCGCATATCTCAATAGCTTAATAGTATCTGCATCTACATTCTGCTTTGATATATCTGATTTCTTTAATGTAAATGTTATCTTTGCGCTTTGAACAGCCTGGCTTGAGGTTCCGAAATTGATTTCTATATAATTAAGGACCTTCTTTGCCGGCTCTTGAATGGATGCTGGTTTTTCAACTGGTTTTATTGAAAACTGCACATTTGAAACCGCGGATGATGTTGTAATGGAAATCTTAGATATTCCAGTCGCCTGTGCCACTCCTTCCGCCAATTTTGCAACATCTATGATCAGTGGTTCTCCAGCAACAGTATTCAAATTGAAGGTTGCTGTTGAAGCAGTTGATGAAACAATGCTTATTGGTTTAGTGACTGCCGGTATCTCTTCAGCTGGTGGTTGCGCTGGTGGCTGTGTTGGTGGCTGTACTACTGGAGGCAGAGTTGTAACAGTAGTTGTTGAACCTCCCCCAGATGAACCTGATGAAACGGTAACACTGAATGTAGTGGTGTTTGAATTAACCATTTCATTCCCTACTGGATCTGCACATGCCACGTAAAACGTTCCGGAAGTTGAAGAGTTGAAGGTTATTGATTTTGTATGGACAAGCTGTCCAGTCGTATCCATGCTCAGCATTTGTTCATAACCGACATTTGTTGTTGCATACCTGCATACTGCAAATTCATCTGTTGTCACGCTCAATGTGACAGTTGAACCTGAGGTGGTTGCACTTATTGCAGTTATTTTTGGTGCTGTGGTGTCGTTAACTGTAATATTTCCTAAAATATATGATGCGTTATTTCCTGCCTTGTCGAATGCATTTATTGATATATTATATTTCATATTATTTGGCACATATAAATATACTACCCAAGATGTATTTGTTGTTGTAGTTGAATTAACCAAATTCCCAGTATTATTGTAAACTGAAATGTTTGTGTAATTTAGATTAGCGTCATTTGATGCACCTGTTATTTTAAGTGTGACTGAATTAAGAATTGTGTTGTTTTGCGGGGTTGAAATATTTAAAACAGGGGCTATGGAATCAACTGTAAATACTGCTGATTTATTAGCTGAATTTCCGCTTACACCGCCGAAATCACGCGCAAGAACGAATATTGTATGCCCTCCTTGTGATAAGCTTGCACTTTGGAATACGCAATTCATAATCTCTGGATCTGCTGTTGCCTGACAGTTTGTTTGATTCACGGTTGAATTGAATATATAACTTGTGTTATCGATTTGAACAAGCAAATAGCTTATTGCTGTCTTGGTTCCATTAAGGGTTATGTTGATTGTCGGGGTTGTGCTGTTTACATAGGAACTGTTTAACGGTGTGTTAATTGTTATTATGGGTGCTACATTGTCTGTTATATTGTATCCAGAAAACCCTTTAACCCTAAATGTAAGATTTCCCTCTTTATTTCCTTGCGCCCATAAAACAGTAAATCCTTCATCCAAACCGTCCGCGCCAGCATCTGAAATTATCTCTGGTTTTGAAAGGAACGGAAGATGGAACAATTTTATTGTTGCGTTTGTATCGAATTCCGCCAATGCTGTACTGTTTACAAATATTCTCGAATCGCCAAATTGGTTTGGAAGTGTTATATTAACTTTAATATTATTTGATAACATGGCTAACTTTGAGCCTATGGCTGGATTTGAAAGATTTAGGTTTGTAAAATTAAGAATAGCAACTGTGGTCATCTCATTAAGCCATGAGGGATAAGGTGGTAAAAATGTCTGGTTTTTAATGCATGATACATTAATCTGCATATCTATCGTAAAATTAACTGAATTAAAGTTTGAAATTGCAGTCAAATCAGTCATTTCAGGACCCCAATCATAACATTCCGAATCAACTCCAGGAACTGACATATTGTATAGTATTACTGTAGTGTAAGGGGTCCAATACAATATTCCGTTTCCTGCCTTGTCCTGGCCGAATATTGTAACGTTTAAAGGTGCAAAATTAAACATGCTTACATCTGTAATTGTAATTGTTGCATTCCATAAACCTGTTGTGTTATTGTATGTCATATTAACAAGTGTGATTCCTGGTTGATTCAATGCAGTGAAGTTAGCAGTCAAATAGTCTATTCCTGCTGGACCAATGTCTGATGCATTTATCAGCAAAGTTAATTTATTGTTTGCAGGATTGCTGGAAATGAACGAGTCTGGTTCTGCTAGAAATGGCACTGAGGCGTTGATACCATATAGATCTATTGTTAAAGTTCTGATTTCTGAAATTATTATGTCTGTACCGTTTGTACAATTGATATACCACTGATAAAAGCTAGTGTTCAAAGGCTGTGTAAATACTGTTATAGTGCTATTTTCAACTGAATTATTTTGTGAGATTGGTATTCCATTAATGTAAAGCATGCATGTAAATGATGGATTTTCATCAAATGTTGCGTTGAATGTAAAGCTTATTGAAGACTGATTAGTAAACGAGTTATTTAAAGGAGTTATTAATTCTATAGAAGCTGCACTCAGCAGCCCAAACAAAATAAGAACTAAAACAATTCCAAGCGAATTCTTCATAATACAACCTCAAAATAATACAATCTACAAAATAAATATAATGTAAACTTATTTCAATGCTTACTAATAAATTGATATATATTTATAAATCTAGGTTTTTGCGTTTTATCCTTACTTATAGTGGCTTTTCACGTATTCTTCAATCAGTTTTTTATACTCTTCTGAAATCTTCTTTGCGTCCCCTGTAAGGGTTGCGATCTGCTTTCCGTCTGCGAAAACCGGAGCTGAAGGGGTTTCTCCGGAGCCAGGTAGGCTGAGTCCTATGTTTGCTTCTCTTGATTCTCCTGGACCGTTGACAATGCAACCCATTACTGCAACCTTCATGCTTTCAAATCCCTTGTATCCTTGTGCCCGCCAAACCGGGCTCATCTCTTGTAGATATTTGCTTATTTCCTCTGCGATGGTTTGGAAAACAGTGCTTGTTGTTCTTCCGCATCCTGGACAGCTTGTAACCATCGGAAAGAATGCACGAAGCCCTAATGTCTGAAGTATCTCCTGTGCAACTCTAACCTCCTCTGTTCTGCTTTGACCTGGCCTTGGAGTAATGGATACACGTATAGTGTCACCTATTCCCTGATTAAGCAAAATTCCTATCCCTTGTGCAGATGCCACAATTCCCTTTGACCCCCCTCCTGCTTCTGTAAGCCCCAAGTGAAGAGGGAATTTGCACTTCTTTGCAAGGGTTGAGTATACATAAATCAGATCTCTGACATTGGAAACTTTCGCAGAAAGAATTATTGCGTTTTCAGGCATTCCGACATCGACTGCAGATTCCGCAGATGTCAATGCGCTCTTTACCATTGCATCAAGGAAAACTCTATGCGCGCCAAGTTGTTTTTCCTTTGGCCTCTTTAAATCCTTTTCTATCATCCTAGCGAGAAGCTTTTGGTCGAGAGAACCTCCGTTCACTCCTATTCTTACTGGCTTGCCATAGTCTATTGCAAGCTTGATCACATTTCTAAATCTTTCATCGCTTCCTGCATTTCCTGGATTGATCCTCCATTTGTCAAGCGAATCTGCCATCTTAGGATATTTTGAAAGAAGAATGTCTCCGTTAAAATGAAAATCTCCAACCAATGGAACGCTGCAACCATGTTCAAGAAGTTTTTTCTTTATGTCTGGAACTGCCTTTGCCATTTCTTCGTCCTTTACAGTGAATCTAACTATTTCTGAGCCTGCATTGTGCAATTCAATGATCTGCTTTACTGTTGCATCCACATCTGCGGTGTTTGTATTTGTCATTGACTGAACTACGATCGGATGCTCGCTTCCGATGTAAATTTCTCCAACCCTAACTTGAAATGTTTTTCTTCTTTTTGGAACGTTTAACAAATTATCACCTGATATAGTTTAATCATATTAGATCTTAACATTTGATGTACTACTTATCTCACGTATTTATTTTGCAATCTGAATTCTAATTTATTTATTGCGCTTTCCAGTTCAAATAAGTTGTTGATTATTATGTCTGGCGACTCCTTATTAAGCTGATCATATTTTCTTTTATATGTCAAGACGCCTATTGCGTACATTCCTGCGTTTCTCGCTGCCTTGATGTCATCCGGGTGGTCGCCTATATATACTGCTTGACTTGGTTTTACTTTCAGCATCTTCAATGCCCTAAGCAATGGAAGTGGAGAAGGTTTTGATTCCGGAACATCGTCTATGCTGACTATTGCATTAATATATGGCCTAAATCCGCATCTCTTCAAAGCTTTGATGACAGTAGGACGATAATTTCCGGACACAACTGCTAACTTGTATTTTTTGCTTAACGATTTGAGAATTCCTCTGTATGGAAAGCATGTTCCTGTTGCCAATCCTTCCATTTCTTTTTCAAGTCTCTTTTCCCTTATTTCTTTCTGCTGCCTTTTTGTCAGCTTGTCAAGCAGTTTAGAGAAGAAAGCTACAAAGAATTTATGTGGTGTCAGATGCGAATATTTACCTTGAAAATATTCGTAGTCTATATCTCTTGTCAACCCATACCAGTCTACATTCAGTTCTAAAAGCGTATTGTCCATGTCGAAGATTATTGCTTTTATCTTCCTGCTATCTCCCATTTAAATCCCTAAAAATATTTGTGGCGAAATGTATTTATACCTGTCTTGTTTGACTATTTTATGAAAATTTCAACTGTTTTGTTTGATTGGGACAATACTCTTGTAAATACAAACGAATTCAAAGAGCTTTCAAAGCGGGCAGTAATAATTGGAATGCAGTCTGAAGCAACTGAAAAATTCAGAATAAAACTATCAAGAAAGGTTTTAGAAGAGACCATGGATAAGATAAGAAAAGAAAAGGGATCCAACTACGGAAAGCTTATTGACGAAACCGCCCTAATTGTTTGCAGGAATCTTGGAATAAACGACCAGCTAAAAATTGATAGAATAGCAACCGCAGGTATAAGCGCACACCACAAAACAAAATATGCATACTTCGCATATCTGTATAACGAAGTTATAGAGACGCTTACTGCTCTGAAAAGCAACGGAATAACAATAGGAATTGCAACTGCTGGGATGACACATAAACAGATAGACAAAATAAACTGGGCAAATCTTAACAGGCTGATAGACGAAATATTTGTGACCGAACAGTATGTGAACGAAAACAAAATGCAGCATAGCATTGAGATTAAGACAAAAGAGTATTTCCTGTGGATTGCATCAAAGCTAAATAAAGACGTTAAGGAGATAATGATGGTTGGAGACAGCTATTCTAACGATATCGAACCTTCAAAGGATGCCGGAATGATAACAGTTCATTTGAATAGAAAATGCAATACAGAAGAAGTGAAGGGGCCAAAAGCAGACTTTATGGTTGAGGAGCTTACACAGGTTACAAAAATAATATGGAATTTATGAATGGTTTGAAATTCATCTATTCTTTTCTCAGCAATTTACTTAGTAAGGAACATGTCTTGCATACTGAAGAAGAGGTTGGCTCTCCGCAAATCGAGCATGAGTTTATTTTTTTTCCTTCCTCTGAACTATAAAATTGGTCTGAAATTTTCTTGCTTACCTCTAAATAATTTTGAAGAATCTTAAATTTTGTTCCGGGGTATTTTGACTCTAATGAATTTACAAAATCTCTGACCATCGGCCTAAGACCTTCGTTCACGTAAGGGCATTCAACGAAAACAGATTTGAATCCCTTCAAAACTGCATAAACCGCTATTTCCTTTTCAGGGATCCTAAAAAGAGGACGTATTCTCATGACAAATCGTTCATCTTCTATCGCACCGCCGATCGGCTTAAATCTGAATAACAAATCCTCATTCCTTAGGATGTTCATCATGTAGCTCTGAACCATGTCATCCAGATTGTGCCCTATGGCAAGTCTGTCAACTTTGAGCATCTTCGCAACTTTATTTATGGCATACCTTCTGAAAACACCGCAAAAAGTGCACGATGATTCCCCTCGCTGGTTTTTTTGCATCTTCATTATTTCGTCCAGCGAATAGTTGGTCAGCTCCTTGAATGAGACTATTTCCAAGGGAACTCCAAGGTCTGAAGTGAGCTTTTTTGCTTCTGGAATTATCTTGTCCCTATACCCCTCTATTCCCTCGTCTACAAGAATCGCTGTAACCTTTATTCTCATTGGTTTGGCTATTTTGTGCAAAATGTAGAGCAAGACTTGGCTGTCTTTTCCTCCTGAAATGGCAACCCCTATATGCTTCGCTCCATCAAGCATCTTGTATTCTCTGATTGTTCGCTTTACTCTTCGCTCTACAGAATGGATGAGATGCTTTTCGCAAAGGCTTGAGTTTGCATATGAAAGATGAATTACCGCTGACTTATTGCACAATGAGCATTTGACCATTTTACCATCCCTAACCGCCAAGTATGACCTTCTGTATTTCAACAATATCGCTGTCGTTTACTTTATCCAATTCCGTAACTATTTTTCCATTTACCTTAACTATGACGATTTGCTCGTTTATGCCTAACTTTTGAAGCAGCTCTTTAACCTGGCCGCTGAAAGTAAAATAATCTTTCTTTCCGTTGATTGTGCATTGCATAAAAACACCTAAAACACGAAATTACGTATATATCTATAACTAAAGGGTTATATATTCTTTACTTAAAAGCATTTTATGGATAAAAACAAGATAATGATAGATTATCTTCTTAAAAATAATTTTATAGATGAAAGAATCGCAAAGGCAATGGAAGAGATAAAAAGAGAATATTTTATAGAGGGACCGCTAAAAGAATCAAGCTATATAGACTTGCCTTTGCCTATTGGTTTTGGGCAAACTATCTCCGCCCCGTCTATAGTTGGAATTATGATGAAAGAGCTTGATGTTAAGGAAGGTATAAATGTCCTTGAGATCGGAACTGGTTCTGGATGGCAAACTGCATTGTTGGGAAAGCTTGTTGGCGAAAATGGAAAGGTATTTTCAATAGAGCGGATAAAGGAGTTGGCTGAAAAGGCTAGGCAGAGAATTTCAGAAATTAAAATTAAAAATATTGTAATCAAAACTGGAGACGGAACGCAAGGTTGGCCTGAAAATGCGCCTTACGACAGAATAATCGTATCTGCAAGCGCTCCAGAGATACCCAAACCTTTGCTCGAACAGCTTAAAAACGGTGGCAAAATGATAATACCCATAGGTGTCTCCTACTGGCAAGATTTAATTTTAGTTGAAAAAGATGGCACTGGAAAAATAAGAATGAAAAACCTGCTTCCAGTTATGTTTGTTCCCTTAGTTGGAAAATTCGGATATCCCGAAATGGAAAAAAACTAGTTCATTCTTCGTCAAACTTTTCCCAGGGATAAACTATCCATTTATTGCTTATTTTTTCGCAAAAGAAATCGGGAGATGTCAGCTTTTCTTTTCCGTCTACATGTTTGTCGAAGAGTGCTGCAGTATAAATTTTTTTAGCGCCTCTCTCTTTCAAATAATTGTATGTAAGTGAAAGTGTTTTTCCTGATTCGACCACGTCATCTACGATAAGTACTGTTTTATCTGTTATGTCGGTTGATAAGTCCTCGGCAAGGTGTGGCTTGTCTTTTGCAACCCCCGGCTTTGTGTAGAATGTTACTCTTATTGTAGACAGATTCTTATTTCTAAGAAGGCTGGAAAGTATTCTACCTGGAATCAGCCCGCCTCGACTTATGGCTATTATTTTGTCGATTTTGATGTTTTTCTTATTTATTTCCGATGCAATTTTCTGGCACATTTCTTCTATTTTTTCCCATGAAAGATAAAACCTATCTATGTCGTCTTCTTTACCAATATTCGCCATATTATTTATTGACAATTAAGATATAAAATCTTACCATACAATAGATAATCAATGAAAATTGACCTCCATATCCATTCAGTATATTCAGACGGATGCTGCAGCCCTGAACAGATCGCGTCTAGAATAAAGGCGCTAGGACTCAGCGGATTTGCATTGACAGATCATGATTCTATTTCTGGATGGACAAGGGCTAAAAAAGCAGCAAGGGATCTTGAATTAACGTTTATACCTGGAAAAGAGATTGTAATTAGAGAACCTATAAGACCAAAAGAAAAAAAGGGAAGGAAAGTAGGTGAAATTCTTGCTCTATTCTTAGACGAAGATATTAAAATTAAAAAAGAAGAACAAAATATTTCTAATCTCCATGAGATAGCAGACCAAATTCACGATAGGAATGGAATAATAGCAGTACCTCATCCATTTAGTATATTTTTCAGGACACAAAAGATTATTTACTACTTAGCTAAAAATAAAATAAAATTCGATGCGATCGAAACTATGAACGGAAGGTGTAATGCGTTTGAAAACGCAAAAAGCATGGATTATGCAAGCGAATACAAAATACCACAAATCGGAGGCAGCGACGCCCATACGTTTAGAGAGATAGGAACTGTCTATACGTTCGCAGACGCAAATAATATTGAAGATTATAGGAAAGCGATTAAAAAGGGATTCGGAAAGCCGATCGGAATACAAAAAGGGAATATTGAAATAAACCTGAACAGATTAAATGGAAGAATAATACGATTTTTAAAATAAAGCCTCAATCAAAAGCCTTTGGATATTTTGAATGAAGAAATGACCTTAATTTTATGATTTCTTGGAATTGATTATACCAGTTTTCATCCAAATTTTTGGCAATATACATTTCAATTTCTTTTCTTGCTTTAGCTTCATCGTCTTCGTTCAATTTTATGACTTTTTTGATTTCTTTGAGAAGTAGTTTGAGCTCAGATTTTATGTTTTTTTTATCAGTTTGCTTTATATTTTCCTTGACCAGAACTACGATTTCGTCTAATGATTTGTACCTTTTTTGAATTTTTTGCTCGATTTTTATTTGTTCTAGCCTTTCCTTTGGTAAAAGCTCCTGTCTTTTTTTAATTATGGCCTCCCTGATTTTTGGTGGAAGTTGATTTTCTACTTTATTCCAAATATTCCATTTCAATGTTGAAAAATGATCTTCAATTGCCCTCCTGCTCTCGAATTTATTATACGGCATATCCCATTGTTTCGCCAAAAGGTTTACAAATTTTTTTTTGTTTATAGCTATGTTGATAATACACATCTTAGCGATTAATTTCGCTCTTTCGCTTATTTCGTTTATTTCCGGGTTTCCCCTTAAGATTGTTATACTATATTGGTTCTTGCCAGTCTGAATAAATTTAACCTGATCTTTTATATATTTTTGAATTTCGCTAATCAGCGCATTGATGTCGTTTGTGCTTACAATAAATGTATACTTGAAATTCTGTCTTTTCGTATTTTCAATTCTAAGAATTAGTTCTATAACTTTCTCGGCATCCGGAGTAAGGGAAAAGAACTTTATTTTCGGATCAAAGTAGAATTTGATTACGGTCGGCATTCCCGGTTGTTGTTTTATTAGTATGTTTTCCAGTATACTCGCCTCGTGAAGTAAGAAGATGGTTAGATCTTGCTCTTTTAAGTGTTTTAACAGCTCATATCCGGTTGGTCTATTGCCAATATTTTTGAATAACAACTCTTCTGTTCTTTTACTTATTTCTATCGTTGATGCATATCTCAGTTTTGATGGGTCATCTAAACCTCTCTCTTCTTCTTTTTTGGCTGATGTGAGTGCAGCAACTATTAGTATATTTTCGATGTTTGATTCCTTACCTAGCTGGGGTTTCTTTTCCATAAGTTAATAATGCAAAATTAAAATTTAAAAACATGAGGCTTATTCACTCTGTCTTTAAAAATAAAGAGATGAGCCTATTTATAGTGATAGAGAAAATATTAAGCCGGTCATTTAATCGGCCAGAGAAAAGAAATCCTGATTTATGCTAGACGATTTCTACAAAGCCAATGAAAGCAAAAATTTATATATATCTTTTGTACTAATATTGTTAAGGGGATGTTATGGATAATTATATGAATATTGGAAAAAATAAATGTGAAGATAATATATTTATTAAATATACAGAGAATCCGAAGAATCTGATTGGGTGGACTACTGAAACGAAAATAGAAGGTAAGTGCGGCAACGAAAGTAAGTTTAGGGTTGGAATTCTGAACTTAGATAGAAGCTCTGAAATGAATAGATATATTTCATTAGGAGCTATAAATGTATTTAATAACGGGGGCCCATGTGAATTAGGATTGGTTAATATAATAGGAAAAGCGAGATCTCTTACAACAGGTAAAATTAACTTTGTTGGTATTTCTGAAAAAGGTTTTATCTGCGGTACGCGATTTAATTACATCGGTATAGCGGGAGAACGTTCCACAACAGGAGCTTTGTCGCTTATTAACTTTGTAATTAGCGCGAAGAATGCAGTAATGATTGGATTGATCAATGTCAACTTTGAAAGCGAAAAATGTTATCAGATTGGTCTCCTTAATGTAGATTTATCTGCAAATGGATGGCGAAAGCTAATTCCGTTATTTGCAGCTAGAAACGGGAAATTAAAAGAAGAAACTATTCGATATATTGAAGAAAAAAAGCAAAAAAATCTTATAGATGTAAGTGATATGGAATCGATTAAGAAAAGCATCATTAAACGAAAAATAGAATCCGCAACAAAGAAAGCTGAAAGAAACCCATCAAAAAGAGATGAAATAAAGAGAAAATTATTAGAGGACATAGAAAAAATAAAAAATGAAACAAGTCTTATTAAAATAGTAGCAAGGATGATCTGGAGCGAAATATATAGTTATTAAAACAAAGGAAGAATAAACAATAAATAAAAAAGAAAAAGAAGATCAGCCGAACAGGCTACCGAGTCCTGCTGCCGCCTCTTCTTCAGTTTTCTTCTCTTCCTTCTTTTCTTCTTTCTTTGCTTCAGCCGGTGCTGCGCCTGCAGCTGGTGCTGCAACTGCAACTGGCATTGAAGCGTTCTTTAACATTTCATCTATATTTGCACCCTGAAGAGCAGTGACTACCATTTTAGCCTTTGCAGGGTCTGGTGTCAAACCTGCAGCCTTAACGGTTGCATTCAATGCATCTTCAGTTATCTCTTTCTTGCCTGCGTGCAACAACAAAGCAGCGTATATATATTCCATAAATTCACCTCAAAAACATATATCTTTTGATGATCATGCAGCTTGTGGCACTGACGCGTTAACCGACTGTGCCTGTCTAGCTGCCTTCTTCATCAATTCTTCCATCAATTCAGGAAGCATGATATCTTTCTCTATTCCAATGTATCTTGCATTGCGGTATGCCTTCTGCATCAAAGGCTCTATCGTATCTTTGGTTATATATCCTATTTCCATTGAGATCGCTCTTGCGTTGAAGTATCCGCTTGTCAAATCTGACAGTAGTTTCTTCTCATCTA
Organism: Microcaldota archaeon; assembly: GCA_026413625.1. Lineage (GTDB taxonomy): Archaea > Micrarchaeota > Micrarchaeia > CABMEP01 > CABMEP01 > DTQF01. The sequence continues at coordinate 41,699 of JAOAKO010000003.1, read as the reverse complement.
CGTTGAGTAGCTCTTCAGTATAAACAATTCCTGATTCGTATGCCAAAGGCACGTGAACTCTGACTTCAAAAGGTTTTATGTCTAGCTTCTGTAATGCCTTTGCGACTATGTCTTTTATTGCCTCTCCTTTCTTTGCCACTAGAGAATCTTTTCCTACTGCTACCTTTCCACCTTGTATCCTAGCGTCTATTCCGGCGCTTTTAAGCTCTGTAAGTATAGGACCCGGTGGAAGCTGTGTTTCACCTGCAGGTACGATAATATCGTAAGGTGCAATCTGACCTGGCTTTGCATAAACCTTTAGTGGATTTGCATTCATCTTTTTATATAGCTTAAATGGATCCATATCTGCAATAAGCAAAGCCTTTTCTCCTTTCATCGCTGGTAGTAAGGAATCAAGCTTTGCCATTCTAAGCGCTCTTCTTAAAAGAGATGTTTTGTAGATTATTATCTTAGCATCTGCTTTAAGCTCTTTTCTTATCTGATGAAGAAGGGCGTTAGGCAAAGTGTGCAAATCGATGACTGCAACAACCTTTGCAGATTTTAATTGATTCGAAATCTCGGCTACTTTTTGCTTTTTAATATCAAGTGCGCTGACCATAAACATCACCAATTAATCATTCAATTTTTACTGGCTTACCCATAGATAGCTTAACAACAACTGACTTTATAGCAGAATCACCGCCGACTTTATTTCTTATTGCGTTGAGAATTGCTTTGGCGTTTTCAGTAAGATCTTCAACTGACATGTTTTCTGTCCCTATTGGGCAGTGAACAACCGGGAGGAATTTTCCTCTAGATCTAACTTTAACTATATTTCTAGCATTCTTAAGCATTGCAGAAACGTTTCCCACTAACGGTTTTGGAATTTTTCCTCTTCCACCCAGAATCTGACCAAAATTCTTACCTACAACAACCATTAATTGCGGCTGCGCAAAGAATTCGGAATTCTTAGCTAGCTTTTTTATTTCTGATTTCTTGTACTTTGGAATCTGGTCGCTGCCTATTACAAATTCAGCGCCTGCTGCCTTTGCGTCTGCAGCGACATTTCCATCAGCGAAAACAACGAGATTTATATTTTTACCCCTCCCTTTTGGAAGCGGAACTTCAAGATTCAGTCTGTTCTCCTGCTTTGACATATCGATATTCTTAAAGTTTACAGCCATCTCTAAAGACTGAACAAACTTTCTTGATCCTTTTTCCTCTAAAGCTTTGGATATTGCCTGTTTTATACTTTCGTCATTGATCATCTAAACACCCTCCCGCAAAATTGCGGTTATACGGGCAACAGATAATAATCTGTGCGTATTTTAAATTTATGTAAATATAAAGATAACATATATACAGCATTATAATTTAAAAACGTTTTTGTTTTGTTGGTTATTTAATTCCGATTTCAAAGTGGGATGATGAGAAAATTGAAAAAAATAAGATTCCATGGCAGTAAGAACTCACTGAATTATTGGCATAAGGCAAAAAATCCGCTTATTCTGATATATAACTTTATACTGATTTATATAGCAAAATACATGCCGTCTCTAAGATTGAAACGCATACTTTACGCTATGACAGGTATGAAGATTGGTAAGGACGCGGCAATTGGATTAGGAGTTACATTTGATATCTTTTTCCCAGAATTAATAGAAATAGGAGACAATACAATAATCGGATTCAATTCCACAATACTTACTCACGAGTTTCTCCAAGAAGAATTAAGAGTCGGGCGTGTTAAGATAGGAAAAAACGTCATGATTGGAGCCAATACCACTGTTTTGCCAGGGGTAGAAATAATGGACAATGCAAGGATTTCAGCCATGTCACTTGTAAATCGAGATGTCAAGAAAAATGAATTCGTGGGTGGAGTCCCTATAAGAAAGATAGGTTGAATGGATGAAAGATGTAAAAAATTTGATATTTTTATTTGCGGTTGTAAACTTCATCGGTTTTCTATATGGTGTTTACTACTATTCAGACGTGTTGGAAAAATGGGAACCTATATTTTGGATATTGATAATTGATTGTCCTTTACAAGCTTTATTAGTCGGGCTGATATTTCTAGATCTAAGCATAGAAAATAATCTGAACACCTTTAAAAACCTAAGAAATTTTGCAGCCGTTGGCTCAATAAAGTATGGATTATGGACTATGTTTGTGATTCTTTTCTACTATGAATTCTTTTTAGGCTCTGATTTTATTACATATTCGATTCTATTTCTTGCACATCTTGGGCTGTTTTTAGAAGGATTTTTATTGATTGGTAAGAAAATGGAGGGAAGCGAGCTAATTTTAATCCTGGTGTTTTATTTGCTTAATGATGCCGCTGATTATTTAATTGGAACCCATCCAGTAATGCCTCATGAAAAAATTGAGGTTATTGCGTTTATTACTATTGCTTTAACGTTAATAGTAAGTTTTATCGTATGGAAAACAGGTAATGAAAAGGGAATTGTTCACAAAATAAATGAAAAATGGGTCAAGTCAGAATTCATCTCCAAGTTCCTTTCCTTATTGAAGTATAAATGACGACTGCGATCCCTATTACAAATATTATTACAACATAAATCGGCTGTATTAGAGGTTTTGTAACTTTAATTTCTATCTGCCTCTGCTGATATCCCCCTTTCTCGATATAGATTACTAAGTTTCCCTCGGTAGTTGGAGTATAAGTAAACTGACCCGATTTATCTGTTACCTTAAAAGTTTGGCCGCTTACCTTAACTGTAAGATCAGTGAGTATAGCGCCATCTTCAGTGAAGAACCTGATAGAAAAAGGTTGATTTACATTTACTTGCTTAGGATATGAGATATTTATTTTTGGAAGCTTTTCTGATGAAAATACGAAGTTATAACTGGAGGTATAGTAAGGAGCTTGCTCCTGATTATGGTTATTATCTATCACCCTGCATTGTACTTGTATCTCTCCTTCTGAAAAACCAGTTATCTGCATATTTCCGGACCAAGCGATGTTTGGCCAAGAACCATGTAGCGAAACGGTTTGCCAATCTCCAGGTAGCGTTCTTACTTCAACTGATTTTATTCCATTTTCGGAATAAGCATCACCTGCAATGGCAAACAATGGAAGAACTGACGAGTTCGATGCTGGATTTGTTATTCTGCAGGACATAAGAGATATCGCATAAACGATTCCATCATATGAGGACAGGTATAACATTCCCTTATCTTCTACAATCTGGCCTGGCCAATCTGAAAAAGACAGCTTCCAAAGCAAGCGTCCGTCCTTGCTTATGCTATAAATATTATTATCTCTAGATGATACTATTATCGAATTTTGCATAACAATTGGAACTGATTTAATTGAATTGTTTGTCGTAAATTTCCAGATGACAGATCCGTCTAAATTTAATGCGTAAAGATTTCCGTCATCTGAACCAATATAAAGTCTTTCTCCGTCAGTGGATAATGAATTAAGATTTCCTTCAGAAATCTTTTTTGTGAGGAAAAGTCTGCCTTGAACATCAACTACATAAATTGAGTGTTCTACAGGAATGTAAATGCTGTTATTTGTTATTGCAAGTTTCGATCTCCAAACTGAATAACCTATATCATAAAGTAGAATTGCCGAAGAAGTCGGATCGATCGAATACAACTTACCCCCAACAGTGGATACATAAATTTTATTGCCGCTTATCACGAAAGAAGAGTCTATTTCTCCATCCAATTTAAAGCTTCTGATTATGTTTCGATTTGTTAGGTTGTTCTGAGGATACGAAAGCACATAAATGATTCCTTCTTTGGTGATTACAACCAGATTTGAACCTGTATCTAAGACTGGCGCTGAGATTGTAGAGTTAAATGAAATATTGCCTAAGATCCTTCCTTCGCTCGTTATTGCAATTAATTGATTTTCTGTAGGGACAAACAGTAGATTTGATGCAAATGTTGGACCATACGAAACCTTATTTTTTATTTCTATTTCCCAAACCTTTGCACCTGTCATTTTATTTAAAGCAGTTACTACGCCGAAATCAGAAACTGTAAAAACATAATCTTTTGACAATGCTGGTTGTGTTGAAGTGGAATTTGTCTGAACCCTCCATTTAATATCTACAGGAAATGAAATAGTGAAATAAGAAAAAAATAAGACAAAAATAAAAAATAAACCAAATCTATACGCAGAACGACTCAATATTTTAGCGCTTTTTTGATGCGAAACAAATGCCATTAAACTCACTTAATATTTGAATCGTACTCGCCTTTTTTGACTTTCTTTATTATCACTCTTGGATCCTGCCCTTCACATGTCACGCCGACACTTAAGCAAGTTCCCAATACTGAAAGAACGGCAGACTTGAGCTCAGTTGCATTTGTAGATCCGATCTTTATTTTTGCAATTTTTACTACCTTCTCAAAAGAGATGTCTCCAACCGGTGCTGGTTTTTGACCTGGCTCTGCCTTTGCACCTTTTTCAATCCCGATTTCTTTCTTAATTAAAGATGCAACAGCTGGCATTCCGATCTCAATTTTGTAGGTTTTTGTTTCTTTATTGACTGTGACTTTAACAGGAACTGTAACCCCTGCAAAGTCTTTTGTCTTGTCATTTATTTCTTTTACGATGTTATTTACATTTATACCGAGCGGTCCTATTGAAGTTGCTAAAGGTGGTCCTCCTGAAGCCTTCCCGCCTTCCACCAAAAGCGACACTGTAATTTCTGCCATATACTCACCTATATTTTATCTGCTAGATTAAGCCATCGTCTGCATCATTATTAATCCTCTTCTGCTTTTTGAATTATTTTAACCGTACTGATTTTAGCAGTTACTGGAACTGAAACTGCAACATCGATAAGTTCAACTGTAATAGTATCTTTTGCTTCGTCTATTCTCATTATCTTTCCTCTTTCTCCCTTGAATGGTCCGCTTGTAAACTCGATTATATCGCCTTTTCCTAGCTTTACAGACTGCACCCCTTCTTCTACAAGCTTTGCCATTTCTGCAAAGTCAACAGGCTTTGAAATCATTCCTTTTATATGCCTGATGCCCTGCGAAATTGATTTTGCAGAAGAAATGTCTGATGCCTCTATGAATATGTATCCTTTAACTTCTGGAAATCTGAATATCGCACCGATCGAATCCTTCATCTTTTCGGCCTTGTGAGTAAGCATTTCGAGAACTATGTGCTCTTGGCCAGACGTAACTCTATATGCAAATATCATAATTCCACCGTTTATTGCGAAAAGTGCAAGAAACCGAATATTATGGATATGATAAAACCAATTACTCCAAGCACTAAAATTCCAAGGAGAACGATTCTTAAATTGGTATTTATTTCTTTCTGTGATGGTTTCTCGCTAGCTCTCCATACATAGACTGCTTTATCATAAAATTCTTTTAAACCTTTTATAATTGACATGCTAACACCTTAAAATGTATGATGGTTTATAATCATTGGATTATCTGACAAGTAGTCTAAGAATATTATATATACTATAAAAAGAAATAAAAATATGCGCATATAGCAAATATCCTACACAGCTAAGTCTAAGTCGTCTAAATTTACTTCTTCAAGTTCTTCCGCTATCTTTGCAGCTACCGGTTTTTTCTCAATATCTCCTGCGCTAACTCCAACTAACACCACAAGCACCTGTATTTGCGATCTCTTCATTGATTTGTCAACTCTTGCCCCCCATATAATGTGCGAATCTTTTGCGATCTGCTTAGAGACTTCCCTCGCTATGAGTTCTGCCTCCCTTAATGTCATATCTTCGCCTCCGACTACGTTTATTATTGCGCGGTTTGAAGTCGAGATGTCGACATCAAGAAGAGGACTTTTAAGCGCTGTGCTTGCCGCGAGTAGCGCTCTTTCATCATAAGAAGAATCTACGCTCGACTCGCCTACTCCGATCATAGCATAGCCACCGTCTTTAAGTATGGTTTTCAAATCCGCAAGATCAAGATTAATGAGACCTGAAACTGTAATCAATTCAGCTATTCCTTTTACTGATTTGGCAAGAACTTCATCGGAAACTCTGAATGCAGCGTCAAGCGGAAGATCGGGAACCACTGCAAGTAGCTTATCATTAGGAATTACAATCATGGTATCGACTGATCTTCGCAATTTTTCCAACCCTTTCATGGCGTTTTGCCGTCTTTTTTCCCCCTCAGAAGTAAACGGCAATGTAACAACTGCCACGACAAGCGCCCCCAACTCTTTTGCTACCTTTGCGGCAACAGGTGCGGAACCTGTTCCTGTTCCCCCACCCAATCCGCAAGTTATAAAGACAAGCGATGCGTCTGAAATTATCTTTTTGATGTCTTCAAGAGATTCGTTTGCTGCTGCCTCGCCGACTTCAGGATCGCTTCCAGCACCAATTCCTCTCGTTGTCGTCTTGCCTAGAAGAAGTTTCTTATCTGCCTTAACGTGCAACAAATGTTGAACATCGGTATTCATCGCAACGATTGTCGAGCCCTTGATACCGATTTGAGAAAGGCGATTCACAGTATTGCTGCCGCTTCCACCCATACCTAAGACGTATATTTTCGGCTTTGTAGATTCATAAAACTTAAGAAGCTCTTTGTCGTCTTCTGTAAGCTCATCAAAATTTTCAAGTTTTACTTCGCCCCTCAACGGAAGATCAACAATCTGCTTAAGAGAATCTGCCATAAAATCACAAGATGCTGATGATTAATTGCCATATAGTATATTTATTATTTATGCGTCTAAATTTTAAAGCTTCGTTTTTAGCAGGTATAATTGAAAATATTTATAATTATATCTTAAAAAAATAAGAATATGGTAAAAGAAGTAAAAAAGATAATGCATCACATTAAAACTCTGAAGATTCAGGGGGCAAGAAGAGTTGCCGCTGCAACTGCAAAAGCACTGGTACTTAGTATAAAGAAAAGTAAGGCAAAAACCAAGGAAGAGATTCTTAGAGAGATTGAGCACGCGAGTCAAAACCTTCTTTCGTTGAGACCGACTGAACCAATGGCAAGAAACACGCTTAGATTCTTTTTCGCGAAGCTTGAGCATGGAAGGGACGTAGAAGAGATTAAAAAATTAGCTGAAGAAACAATGAAGATATACGATAAGCAGTTTACAGATGCGTTTCTTAAAATAACTGAATATGGGTCCGAACTTATTTGGGACGGCCAAACTATTCTTACTCACTGCCACAGTACGACAGTAAATAGCATACTCGTCAGAGCAAGTAAGAAAAAGAAAATTAAAGTATATTGTACTGAAACCCGTCCCTTATACCAAGGACATAAAACTGCCAAAGAACTTGCTTCAGCAAAGGTAGATGTAACTATGATAGTGGATTCGGCAGTAAAATACATCATGAAAGACGTAGATTTGGTGATGGTGGGCGCGGATGCTATCGCAACTGACGGATCGCTGTACAACAAAATTGGAACTTCGACAATCGCAACGGTTGCGAATGATATGAAAATTCCATTTTACTCTGCTACACAGATATACAAGTTTGATCCGTTAACTAAATTCGGAAAAATGACTGAAATCGAAATGCGAGATCCAAAAGAAGTGCTTCCTAAGCCAATTAAGGGTTTAAAAGTGATAAATCCCGCTTTTGACGTCACTCTTCCACAATATATCCGCGCGTACATAACAGAAATCGGAATAATACCTCCACAAAATGTTATGACCGCAGTTGAGAAATATCTTAGCAATCAGTAGGTGAAAACATGAAGAATGGTAAGGAAATTCCGCATAGAATCCATAAATTCAGGGTAAGGATACTTGACATTGAAGCTGGAAAGAATATCGCAATTCTTAATGAAGAAGAGGCGACTTATAACGACATATACATATCAGATAGAGTAAGCATGAAGCACAAGGAAAAAGAAGCGATTGCAATAATTGACACTTCAAAGACAATGGTTGATAAAGGCGAGGTTGCGATTTATAAAGACATTGCTAAACAGCTTAAAGTTAAAGATGGCGATTTGGTCGAAATACAACATATTCCTGTTCCAAAATCGCTTGAGTACATAAAAAGAAAAATGGACAGGGAAGTTCTAAGTGAAAATGAAATATACACTATTGTGAAAGAAACTGTTGAAAACCGACTAAACGAAGGGGAATTGGCTTCATTTATTGCGGCAGCGTATATAAATGGATTCGGTATAGGGGAAACTGTCGCATTGGCAAAATCAATGGTAAGTACAGGTGTGACTCTTGACTTGAACGTACATCCTATAGCCGATAAGCACTGCATTGGAGGTGTTGCTGGAAACAGAACAACCATGTTAATCGTGCCGATTCTTGCTGCAGCAGGGGTGTACATACCAAAAACTTCCTCTCGTGCAATATCCTCAGCTTCTGGGACTGCTGATACATTTGAAGTGTTCGCACCCATAGTTTTGCCTATAGACGAGTTGAGACAAGTTGTCTTAAAAACAAAGGGGTGTATCGCTTGGGGCGGAGCGATAAATCTTGCGCCGGTCGATGACAAGCTTATAAGAATAAGAAACTCTCTCCATTTGGATCCTAAAGGACTCCTTCTCGCATCTATACTTGGAAAGAAAAAGGCAGTCGGTGCTGAATACCTGATTGTGGATATTCCGGTAGGAAGGGGTGCAAAGGTTGAAAACGAAGCTGAAGGAAAATTGCTTGCAAATGACTTTCTGCAGGTGAGCGAGCAATTGGGAATTAAAACAAGATGCCTGATCACAGACGGGTCAGATCCGATAGGTTCAGGAATAGGGCCAGGGCTCGAATGCCTGGAGGTATTAAAAGCGCTTAAAATGAAAGATGGGGAAGAGCTGAGAGAAAAAAGTTGCCTTATGGCTGGAAGTATATTGGAAATGCTCGGAAAGGCGCCTACTGGAAAAGGTGCAGAATACGCCTTCAACATAGTAAAAAGCGGAAAGGCGTATGAAAAGTTCAAAGAGATAATAGAAGCGCAAGGTGGAAATCCGAATATTAAAGAAGACGACATACCGATTGGAAAATACAGATACGAGGTAAAAGCAGAGAAAAGCGGAAGGGTTTCGCACGTTGACAATAGATATATAAATAAAATTGCCAGAGTCGCTGGGGCGCCAAAAGACAAGGGCGCTGGAATCGTACTGCATTGTGAAATGGGAGATAAAGTTAACACTGGAGATACGTTGTTTGAAATCGTATCTGAAAGCGAAGCAAAGCTTTCATTTGCTATAGAGATGGCAAAGGCGATACCTCCGATAGAATTACAAAAATTGATAATCGGAAAGGTGGAATAAGAGAATGTTTAAAGTCAAAAGGCTCCATGTTGCCATTTTATTCTTCGCGTTAGCGCTAGTAGTTATTTTAGTTAATTATGAAAACCACGGGTCTTCTAATAAAGATCTGAGTTACGCATTTGAAAAGGATACAGTAGTCATAAAAATTAAAAACGCAACAATATACGCGAAGGTTGCTGCGACGCCAGAAAAAAGAGAAACGGGATTGATGAATACAACTTCACTTGGAATAAACGAAGGCATGCTATTTATTTTTGAAAGCGAAGGATATCATTCATTCTGGATGAAGGACACGCTAATACCTCTAGAAGTAATGTTCATCGATTCCAATTTTATAGTTACTGAGATAACAAAAATGGATCCTTGCCAACCCGGCTACTTCAATTGCAAAATATACTCTCCAAAAAGCAAAATCAAATATGCGCTTGAAGTTAATCAAAATTTCTCCTCAAAATTTAATATATCGACTGGGGATATTGTCAACATCGAAAAAGAGTAATGATTTAAAGCGCCCCGGGGAAGACTCGAACTTCCGACCTTGTGGTTTCTGCATAAAACACAAAATTAACAGCCACACGCTCTACCAACTGAGCTACCGAGGCAAAGTGAAGCGTATTATTATTACAGCTCTAAATTTAAATTCCTTTGCCTTGAGTTTGCTTTAACACATAGCCATTCTCGTCTTTTTTTATCTGCTTTATATGGTAATAAACAGTCCTCAGTGGAATTTTTAATCGCCTTGATATCTCATATGCGTTTACATCGGATTTATACAACATAGCTATTTTTTCCCTGTCAACTTTTACTCCCGGTCCTCTTTTCAATTCGATTATTTCTATATTTATTTTCATTTTGTTAAGCGTGTTCAGCGCCTTTTTAGGAAGAAAGTTGTATGCGCCTTTGCTTAGTCTTATTCTCTTTACTTTATATGGGCGATTAAGTATATTGACTATGTCTCTTATCGTTACTTTGCGCTTTATAATCTCATCGTCATTCATAGCTTCCACTTTGAATATATGCTAAATAACAAAAAAATTATTTCTGCCTTAGCAGATCTAAGAATTCTTTTGCTTGGGAAGATACGTTCTTTAAGTAAGGAGATAATTTTGACTTTGCTGCATCCAACTCTGCTTCTGATAAATTAAACTTTTGCATGCACCATTCTTTTGATTTGCCTGAGTTAAGCATAAGCACTGCAGCGAGCTCTTTGCTCGAAGTTGGGACTAAAGACTCAAGCGTTATCTTTTCTTTTATAATCTCTATCGAATTCTTTGCAAATGACTTATTCAAAAATGATAGCCTTGCGTCCACTTCGCCAGATATTCCCTTGAATAATGGATAGGCTGTCCTTGTTTTCTTTGATTCAGTCATAAAGAAGTAGAATATGTCCTCGCTTAGAAGTCTTTCTGCTTCTTTGACTGTCTCTCTATTGACTTTTTTCCTATTCTTTGTTATTGCTTGAACTACGTCAGGATGTAAAATTTTCACATTGTTTTGCTCAAATAACAGTTTTTTCGAATAAAGTTCGTCTTCGAGTTCTTCTCTCGTTTCTATCAGATCTATTCTAGTTTCGGAAGATAAACCATGTTTCGACAATATTGAAGAATATATTTTATGTATCTCATTTGTGAATATAGGTCCTTTGGTGAATTTGGGGTAAACGATTGTAGTTGCAAGTCTGGCATACGCCGAAGCAATTGCTACCCTATTACTTCTACCGTTAACCAATGGTTTTTCTGTGCTGCGCTTGGTTATGCTTAATATTGTCGCCCCGTCTCCATATACTCTTTTTACCCTTTCGCCAAGATTTTGATTCGAATCTAATTTTATTTTTTGCTTCTTTCCATCGATCGATATCACTACCGTATACTCTCCCCCTTTGCTTTCTTCCTTCTGTGAAAGTATGGTATTTATTGCGTTATACGCCCTTATTGCAGGCTCACCTAGGTAAATTAGATCGTATAGGTACTGGCCATCGTATGGAAGATATTCGGCAAATGGATATACAGTTCCACGCTGTAACATATTATAAAGGATATTGTGGGATGCAATCGCGATTTTGACTCTGTTAAGAGTATATTTCTTAAGGTTTGCAAATTCTCTAAGAGACCTTAGCTGCTTGGAGATGTCTGAAGGTAATTCTTCGTCCGTAAGTTCTGCTTTTAGATTAAGCATAAGCTCCGGAAAAGTGGCATTAAAGCCTGCAGCCATCATTTCGTCTTTGATATGTGTAAGCGAACGCAGATTGGTTTCGATTTCTTTCATTGTCTTTGGTCGTTCTAAACGATCCAAGAAAGAATTTGCCTCTGCAATAAGCAGAGTTGAATCACGAAGAGAGCGGACTACCATAAAATATAAGAGGAATTGGGATTTAAAAATGTTTCTGAAAATTCAGGAATTTACGACATTAAACGAATAAAAAACATACTATATATTGTGTATTTTATAAAACATGTTCCATTTTATAGTGTTTGTTCTAAAAAATGATAAAAATGATAAAAAAGAAACAAAATTGCAAAATTTGTTTTAAATCTTGACATTGATAGTCCATTAGCATCAATATAGGAATTGCTTATTTTCAACCTTTTCTCGCACATACTCTCCTACGAATGTAAGACGCGGCCCTTGCAAAGCGTCTTGCTCTATCTTTTTCTTAGTGTCTAAAACTATCTTTAATTCCTTAACCCAATCTTGGTGCCTGCTTATCCAAGGGTAGGAAAGCAATTCCTCTGCCCTTTTAAGATCGACCTCTTTTGCGTTTATTGTAAGTTTCTTTAAAAAGTCGTATCTCTCAATATCAGACATCGTAACGCCTATAAACTTTGCTTCTGGTGTTGCGATATTTCTGCCTAAATAAGCAAGATTCATACTTCCGGTTTTGATTGTCCAATAGATGTACCATCCCCATGCATCGCAATCCATAAAACAATAAATCGGAAGTTTCATATCGGCAAGTTTTCTTATAAGCCTTCTGCATCCTCTTGAAGCCTGACCCTTTGGAGTTATTATTAAGCAGTTCTCTTTTTTCCAGAACTTGTCTTCGTTAAGTCTTTGCCAAAGTGCATCCTTCTCAATTACCAACACGTAATCGACATCAACATCTATAAACTCCATTCCGTTATCTACATCTGAAGGAATCATCCAACCAGAACGACCTTGCTTAGTGCAGTCGATCTCAGTTTCCTCCCCTCCGAATTTGTCTCTTATTACAAGGTTTCCAGCTACGACTCCTTTTCGGTCAGTGCTTAAATTAAGATCCTCTCTCTTCAGATTTAAAGCAACCTCTAAATCTTCAACGAGCTCGTTAGATTCTGATTGCTCTTCAAACAATTCCTCGTCCAAATCTTCTCCCAAAGTGAACTTAAGCTGATAGAAAAGACCTCTTATGGAAGTATGGAGATTTTCTTCTTTGAATTTTTTGCATTTTGCTGCGACCGCAACTGTTTGCATGAATTTCTTTGCCTGCGCAACGTTTAGAAAAACTCTTTTTTCCTTTTTATCGCCAAGGTACAGATACCCTTCTTCGCCGTGCAAAACATTTGATCTTCCCCTCACAACTGTCTCGAAGTAAGGAGATTGACCCGCCTCAATTTCCTTGATAAGCTGTTTTCCCAATGATGTTAATTTCTCCTTCACAATTATGTCTTCTTTTGTAAGCGATGCATCTGATTTTTCAAGAGAAATTTCCTTCTTTTTTGCCATATTATCACCATAATCGCGATTAAATGTAGTTTAAACTATTCTTCAATATCTTCCTCTATCTCTTTCTTTATCTGCTTTTCTTCATCGGCAGTAAGCCTTCCTTTATCGAACATCTTTGAATATTTGGACTCGATGATGTGCAAAAGTTTTTTCTCTAGCTCTTCCGATGTTTTTTCACCTGCCAGATATGGAAGGTCAGAAGAAATCTGCTTCACGTATCTCATAATCGCCTTCTTTCTTGCTTCTCTCTGCTCATCACGTATTTTACCTGATAGGTATCGGTCGAGATCCCTCGCAACCTCCATGATCGCATATCTGAATTCCTCAACTATCTCCTCTTCGTTAGATATTGCTTGCTTTCCGGCGCTTGTGTATGGAACATGAACCGAAACCAAATTCATGAAAAGAGTGACCGGCATATTTTCTATGTCCTTTAAACCATATCTTCCCCAATCTATGGTTTTTACCGCTTCCATGGTGGCACAGCCTCCTGCATCAAAAAGGAGCGGTGCTCTATTTGCAAATCTCTTAACATCCAACCCAACCGTTCCGTCTGACTTCTGCCTGCCTGCTTTACCCTTGTATGCGATTCCTACTTCAACTAAAAACGGAACTCCACCTCTGAATACTTTCGGACTTCTCTCAGAAACAGAAACAAATTCGGGTTGAAGAACATTCTTCAACGCCTTCTCTATCTGCTCCTTGCCTATAGGCCTCAATGGATCAGCTGAAGGGGCGATCCATTTTATTTGCTTAAATGCGCGAACTATGGCCTCTGCTTCTTCCCATTTCAATTCTCTCGGCATCTTGTCAAAATTTATAGAAGGACATAATTTCTTTAATTCTTCAACCTTTGAATCTGAAACTCTAGCAAAGTTAGAGGTTAAAAATGACGAAAGCTTCCTTTCTTTTGAGTGATGTGCATAATTGATTAGATCATCGGTCGTAACGCCTAAAGGATGAGGCTGCGCTGGCTTTGGCCGTTCTGGCACCTCCTCATGTGCTCTCTGAAACACTGTTCTCTCTCCTTCGGGATCTACTATAGTTATCTGAGCATGGGGGTTAGCGAGTGCGGTAGCCTTAAGATACTCAAATGCAGAGTACTCGCTTTTGTCGTATTTTACCTCACCGAATTCGCCGATTATGGTTAATCCCCTATATTTTCCAGTGTACTCCACCATATTTGAAATTTTTGGAGAATTTGTTTTCAAATCAACTGCAACATCGCACTCGTAAATAATGTTATCTCCAGTACTTGAACGGCAATGTATTGGCTTTCCAGTGGTTATTTGCGCGTACATCGTTCCTCCGGTTGCACCTATACCCTGCTGGCCTCTCTGCTGTACAAACCTGTGGAACTTTGTACCTGCAAGCATCTGTCCTAACGCCCTTCCAATGAATTGCTTTGGAATTCCTGGTCCATTATCTTCGACATATAGACGAATGTGGCCATTTGGAAGATTGTCTATCTTGACATAAATATTTGGCAAAATCTTAGCTTCTTCGCAAGCATCTAAGCTGTTTGTTACATATTCATGTACTAAAGTAGTAAGGGATCTAACTTTTCCTGAAAAGCCAAGCATTTGCCTGTTTTTCTTAAAGAATTCTGCAACAGAATGCTCGCGAAACTCAGAGAATATTTCTTGGCTGTGTACTTCTTGCACACCTGCCGTTATTTTAGTTGATTTCAAATCGGCGGTTTTTATTGATTCTGAACCTACCTTAGGTATTTCCCCTACGCTAGTTTGTGATATTTGATCCTTTTGTTCCATATAAACACCTGGTCGAAATAAATAAAAGAAGAGTGTTGATCTCAACACGATCTTCAGTATACGAAATTATCTCTAATATTAATAAGTTAAGAAAAGATTATAAACATGACCCTATAAAATTAAAAAAATAACGACGGAATATGGCTATATTTTTTGCGATTCAAGTCTTTTCCGCTCTTTCTGCAAAAACATATAAACCGCACCGTGGCTTACTCCGTTTATTATCATATTTGCAGCTTCAGCTGCTATAGAAACTTCTTCCGGTTTTCCAACAAAACTTATTGTATTTCCATAAATGCAGACGAACGCCCCGCTTATCTCCTCTATTATAGCACGTGTCTTTCCCTTAGTTCCTATCAGTCTTGCTCTTACTCTTATTCTTTGCTTTTCCTTGTCGAATATATCTTTGAGATTGATTATATGGAGAACATAATCGTCGCTAAACAGATTTACAGCTATGGTTGGGTTGAATCCTCTTCCCACTGCCTTGATAACATTTATTGCCTTCCATTCAGCAACTGGATCTTTTGACTTTATTGTTATGCCTTCTTCATTTGACACCGAAATCTCAATGTCACCTTTTTCTTCTATATACCTGGCGTTTGACATCAATACCTTTATTCTTTCTGCCGGAATCTTAACGATCTGCATCTAATCACTCTGTATGAGCTTAAATCTCCAATATATTTATCTCTTTGCACTTATTAATTTTATGCTTGCTTGAAATCCTTTTCTAATGCGCTTGAATGAACCTAGGGGGTCGAATATGAGTTTTGAAGTTGATATTACTATTTGCTCTGCAAAAACAGTTCCTTGTTCGACTTCCGATAAAACTCCTTTAATAGGATATACTGTTATTGTCTTAAGAAAGAAATTTAATGAATTTACCTGCATTTGTGCAGTAATTCTTGGAATTACAACTGCAGCCACTAAAAATCTCAAGATTCCAGAAATGAGAAAAAGAATTTGAATGCTATTGAGTATTTGGGCATCAATGCTATCCAAAATTAAAATCAGTATGCTTCCAAGAAACATTCCTAAGAATGTAAGAATAGAAATTGCTCCGTTATAGGAAGCGGAGTACAGAGATGTTTTATTCTTAGGTGATATCTTAAGCAGCATATTGAATACAGCAAGATCAAATCCTGCCCATACGACACCAGCATATAGCTGAATTATTATGACATACATCAAATTTGTTGCTGGAATCCAAAACAAAGGGACGAGAGGTATAAGAACTGATGTTGAAAATAGAACGGGGCGTGTTCCATATTTGTCAATCAATCTACCCCAATACGGTTGGGAAATGAGCGTTGCAATAGTAGAAGCGACCGTTGCCAATGTGAAATCAAGATAGCTAAAATTCAGATTCTTTAGCATGAATACTGCAAAGAACGGCCCTGCAATGTTTGTTGCGAACAACATTCCTCCTCCCAATAAAATAAGATTATTCAAATACTTGTCATTGACAAGGAAAAACTCAAACTTCATTCCTTTCTTTTTCCCTTTGTGGAAAATTTTTCCATTGGGATCCCAATGCTTAAGAAGCAGCCTTGAAGAGGCTAATCTGAATAAAAACGCCACTACAAAGATAGTTATAAAGCCTACATAGATGTTGCCTGTGAAATAGTTAAGGACAGCTCCTGCAATTAGCGAAGATGCGACTTCAAAAAGGCCTGCTAACTTATTTCTCCTTCCAAAATATGTCCCTCTCTCTTTTTTCACTACAACATCCTTCATTAAAGAAGTCCACATTGGGGAAACGACCGAACCCAAGAAAAGGAACAAAGAATAAAGAAATATGAACATCCAAGACCTATCCAAAGGGACAAATGGAATTAAAAGGAAAAAAATTATTATGTAAGCCTGGTATGAAACGTATTTTGAAATCATTTCTTTTCTTGTTTTTTCAAACTGCATAAGCCAAATACTAAAATAGAAGCCCAGGGCAGAAACAAGAGAAGATATGGAACGCAACAAACCTACCATAAAATTAGGCATTCCTAAAAATATTGCATATGGGGTGATGAAATATTGGCAGAATCCAACCATGCCAGAGTAAAGCCCTCCTTCGATTATTGAAAGATTCATTGTTGATTTTCTTTGCATGATTTGGTTTGACATCTTATCACGCATGGATTAATTGTACAGAAGAAAGTGTGAATATATAAAGAATATAAAGAAATATAAGAATAATTCCGTCTCTTTTTTCAAGGGAGCTGGAAGAAAGAAGCTTGTATATCACGTATCCCGATGTCAAGAGTATAAATCCAAAAATCAGGCTTGCTATCTCGATATTTGGAACAAATGGATTAATCATAACGTTTATTCCAAGTATCAATGTTATATTTACAATGTTGCTTCCTATAAGATTGCCGATTGCTATTTCCGAAACTTTTTTCCTTGCTGCCACAAGAGTCAGAGCAAGCTCTGGAATGGTGGTGTTAAACGCTATAAGGGTAGCGCCTATGAACGATTCAAATATGTTCAAAGATTCTGCTAAATCGACTGCAACTTTAACTACGAATTCAGCGCTTATGAAAACGATTAGTATTGCTATTAAAAGCGTCAAAAACTCTCTTGCAGCCTGTTTTTTGTCTAAATTATTGAATGTAAATGTCTTTTCCCTAGAATCTAAAATCATCTTAAGGAAGATTGAATAAATAATCAACAATATAGCCCCATCAATTAAAGATAGAAAGCCGTCAAGAAATAAAACAATAGGTAAGAAGGAAATGAAAAGATAAACTAACATATCGTTTAGTATTTGTCTATTAAGTTTGACTGGTTTTATGGATAAGAATAAAAGCAACCCGAAAATAAGTGCAACATTAGTGACATTTGCACCGAGCAGATTACCTAATGAAATGTTATTATTACCCGAAAACGAAGACAAAACTGCAATTGAAAATTCTGGAAGGCTTGTCAGAAACGAAATCAATACGAAGCCTATTGCAAGCCGGCTCAATCCAAAATACGATGCGAGTTTATCTGCACTATCTAAAACTACTTTTGATGAAAAGGCCAAAGCCAAAAGTGAGGCTATTAGAAAGAACAGCTGAAAAAGAAATTCTACTGCCATAATTCTAATTGCTGATAAAGATTAATAAACATGATATCATATATTATATCTACAGATTTTATTTAACGAACTTCATGTTTAGGTGAAAAAATGACTTTCAAAAAGCCGAATTTCATAAAGGTTAATGACTACTTATGGGAGATCGCCCCTTCGTTCAAGCAGGGGATGAGGGTTCCGGTCAGAGTTTATGCAAGCAAAAGACTGCTGGATACAATGGATCTGGCGGTTTTTGATCAGGCATCCAATGTTGCGACTCTACCTGGAATACAGAAATACTCCTATGTCATGCCTGATGGCCATTCGGGATATGGATTTCCGATCGGTGGTGTGGCTGCGTTTGATACAACGGAGGGAGTTATTTCTCCAGGCGGAGTAGGTTTTGATATAAACTGCGGAATGCGTTTAGTAAGAACTGATCTTACTATTGATGATGTTAAACCGAAATTAAGAGAATTAATAGATGCGTTATTCAAGCGAGTTCCTTCCGGAGTTGGTGCCACTGGTTTTGTAAAGATTAGCAAAGATGAATTTAAGAAAGTCATAGAGGAAGGCTCAAAGTGGGCTGTTCTAAAGGGATATGGCTGGGAAGAAGACCTTAAGAGAACAGAAGAAGGGGGATGTATGGAGGCAGATGCGTCTAAAATTAGCTCAAGAGCGATAGCGAGAGGATATGATCAAATAGGAACCTTGGGTTCTGGAAACCACTATCTTGAAATCCAGGTTGTTAAGGAGGAAAATATATTTGATAAAGATGCTGCAAAGAAACTAGGCATATTTCCCGGACAGGTAGTAGTAATGTTTCACTGTGGAAGTAGAGGGTTTGGTCACCAAGTGGCGACTGATTCTCTCAATGTGTTCTTAAGTGTTATGGAATCTAAATATAAGATAAAGATAATTGACAAAGAACTTGCCTGTGCTCCATTCAGTTCACCTGAAGGCCAAAATTATTTCTTAGCTATGAAAGGAGCGATGAACATGGCATTTGCAAATAGGCAAGTAATTCTACATAGAATAAGAGAGGTCTTCAGCGATGTATTTAAATCCGACCCTGAAAAATTAGGAATGCACCAAATCTATGATGTAACGCACAATACCGCCAAGCTAGAAAAATACCTAGTAGACGGAAACTGGAAAGAGGTAATCGTACACAGAAAGGGAGCTACAAGAGCATTTGGACCTGAAAATAACGAGATACCTAAAGAATACTATAAGCTTGGGCAGCCGGTGATTTTGGGTGGATCCATGGAAACTGGCAGTTATTTATTGCTTGGAACAAAGTATGCCGAAGAAAACACATTCGGAAGCACCGCCCATGGAAGCGGACGAACAATGTCTCGGGCCCAGGCTAAACATCAATTCAGAGGAGATCAGCTTCAAAAAGAAATGGAAAAGAGAGGCATAATCGTAAAGACGGACAGTTTATCTGGTTTAGCTGAGGAAGCGGGAGCAGCCTATAAATCTGTTGATGACGTTACTGAAACATGTGAAAAGGCAGGAATTTCAAAGAGGATTGTAAGATTCATTCCTATTGCAAACATTAAAGGTTGAGTGGTACGATGCCATACAAATATTTGCATGAGCTGACTTCAGCAGATGTCGCCTTCGAAGCAACTGGAAAAACTATCGAAGAGATGTTTTCGGATGCTGGGGTTGCATTGCTCGGAGTAATGGTCAGAGACCCAATGAAAATAGAGCCGAAACTTGAATTCAAGATAGAAAAGCGAGCTAACGACGAAGAATCCCTTTTGTTCTCATTTTTAGATGAACTTATCTTTCTAAAGGATGCAGAGCAAATGTTTTTCAGCAAATTTAAGATTGAAATAAGAAAAGAAAGAAAAGAAATGGTCCTAAATGCAGTTGCATACGGGGAAAAAATAGATCCTAAAAAGCACGATATAGTAATCGATGCAAAAGCAGTAACTATGCATCATTTTAAGGTTGAAAAGATAAATAAAGGCTGGAGATGTCAAGTCATAATTGATGTATGATTGCCAATCAATCACTTAAAAAACTCTTGAATAGTTTCTTCTGAAGTTCCAAGGAGATCATTGCTGGAGTCCATTGCGGTTCAAAAGTTACTTCAACTTCAACATTAGAAATTCCTTTGACTTTGGCTACCGACTCCCTAGCCTGTGAAACTATATAATCTGACAATGGACAAAAAGGAGAAGTTAATGTAACAATTATTTTTGCCTTGTATTTTCTGTTTAGCCTTGTTAATGTTATTCCATATACAAAACCAAGATCTACGATGTTGCTTCCCAACTCAGGGTCGATGCATTTCTTCAGTGCGTTTATTATCTTCTTCTTTATTAAATTTTGGCCATTGGTTTTTGCCCTGCCTAATGATTTTAATTCTTTCTTGAAATTTTTCAATCTCGATACAACCGAACTAAGATCTAATTCGCGATCTCTTTCTTGCATTATATGCACCTTTATTAAAAACCCTATTCATTATAGGTATTACATAGAAGGGAACTATTATCCCAGCTAAAAATCCTGTCGCAATTCTAAGCTGGTTGTTACTTTCTCTAATCCCGAAAAGCTGAGTTAAACCGTCGATTGCAGTTGGAAGAACAAATATGAAAAGAAATATTAGGCTTGGGATCTCTCTATCTTTATCTTTACCAAGAGCTAAAATAAAAATTCCTCCCAAAAGCATTGCGAAATAAAACGCAAAATCTCTTGCGCAAACTGGAAATTGATAGGTATAGCCCTGATCTATCGAACAGCTGCTTATTTCCATGTCTTTATTCATACATAAAGATCTTTCGAATATCTGGTGGCAAAAAACGGAAAATAGATTAAACAACACTGAATTATCTAAACCTTTAATCGATAAGAGCGGTGTTATAAAGATTAGTATATTCCATGCAGTTATTAGAGAAAGATACAACCATATCGAACTGCTGAAATTTCCCATCTACATCAATATATACTAAAAAGTAAAGATTTATCAATCTATTATAATAAAATATAATTACTATTTTTGGTGATAAAATGGTTGTTACAAGAATAAGGGAACATGTTGAAAAAACAAGTAAAAGAAGACTGATCATTACAAGTCTTATAGTTGGAGGAATTTTTGGCATTGTCTTTGGATATATATTGATTGGCTACATGCTTATGAACGCATGGGATTTACCGTTCCTATCACTGTCAAAGCCAAAGTACGGGATTGAAATGAGCATGGCGGATATATCTGCCAAGGTTACAGAATATCTTAACGTAAATTTCCTCAAATCATATAATGCGAATGCAGCAGTCAAAAACATCACGCAAGTTAGCGGGATATCTATACTAAAAATAGATATAATGCAAAATGGAAATAAAATAAGCGAAGGAGAAGTTTATGTAACCAATGACGGACAGTTTATGATGGTCGGTGCGTTATACAATATGAGCAAAAGCATTCCTCAAATTGACCAACAAATCCAGACACAACCGGAAGAGATTCCCAAAACGGAAAAACCGAATGTCAAGTTATTCGTGATGAGCTATTGTCCATACGGGCAGCAAGCAGAAAATGCAATGTGGCCTGTTTTAGACATTCTTGGTGACAAGATTAATTTCGAGCTTCATTTTGTTGTATATCCTTCACAATACTATGCTGGGCAAGAGGATAAATACTGTTTAAACAAGACATACTGCTCTATGCACGGAATACAAGAACTGAATGAAAATATAAGGCAAATGTGCATAAAAGACAAATATGACTACTCTGTTTGGAAGGAATACATTAAGGCGGTTAGTTTATCATGCAACTACCAAAATGTAGATAGCTGCTGGGAGAGCATAGCAAAATCAAAAGGAATAGATGTTGAATATGTAAAGAATTGCTATGATAAAAACGCTATTGAATATGCAAAGCAGGAATACGAGCTTAACAAAAAATATGGCGTTCAAGGCTCGCCTACCCTATTTATAAATGACGTAGAGTATTCGGGTGGAAGGACGCCAGAGGCATACAAGCAAACCATTTGTTCTGCGTTTTTAACTAGGCCGAATTCCTGTGATACTGCATTAAGCAGCGAAAGTGGAACCGTAAGTGGAAGCTGCGGATAGTCTTTTTCTTTTTGTTTTTTTAGAAATTATAATAGGTGTGTTAAAAGCATTGCTGTCACTGACGCTGAAATCAAAACGCCTAAAGCTGATCCAGCTATTATTTTCCATCTACTTATTCCAATCATTTCTGCCAAAAAAGTAGCAGTATAAACCCCTGTAGCAGGAAAAGGAATACCTATAAAAACAATGAGAGCCAGTATTCCTTGTGACTCGTAGTTTTTTGAAAACCTCAGAAGTTTTTTATCAAGCGATTTTCCAAGTATGAACTCACCTATTTTTTGCACGTTTAGCATCTTCCAAAATAATAGTATCACAGGACATATTAGTATGTTTGAAAATATAGCGGGTATAATGGCAAGCGGCTGGTCTATAGAAAACGCATAAATCACGGCACCTCTGACTTCTGAAATAGGAAGCATGCCTAGGATAAATGATACTATAAATGGATTTTGCAGATGCTGGAATAAAAAAAAGGTTATCTCATTAAGCATCAATCCACCTGGATCTTAAAAAAATAAAAAATTAGATTTTATAGCAAGACCTGGTTACAAATGAACACTTGTATCCGGAATCACAATCAGCATCGGTCACGCAATACAAGTTATAGCATCTGTGTATTGATACGTCACAAGCTTCTGATCTTGCACAGTCATTGTTTGTATTACAGTAACCTGGTTTAACCTTGCATACCTTATTAGTTGCGTCGCAATATTCCCAACTCTTGCAGTCGGAATCTGATGCACACCTTCCAGCTACAAGAATACACTTATGGGTTACTGGATCGCATGTCTCATAACCCGAATATCCTCCTGCACAGTCAGAAGTTGAACTGCAGTACCCTTTTCTTGCAACGCACTGATGTGAAGAAACCTGACAATATTGCCAGCTTTCACATTGGGAATCCTTTTCACAATACTTTGGCGCTACTTCGCACCTATGTGTTGTTAAATCGCAAATTTGCCATTTCTGACAGTTGCCATCGTTTGCACAGTAACCTTCCCTAACTTTGCATTTATTAGTTCTTTCATCGCATTCTTCCCAAAGGTTACAGTCAAGTCTTGTGAAGCAATATCCTTCTCTAGGATAGCACATGTTTGTTGTAGTATTACAGAGCTGCCATCCCTCGCAGTCATAATCGTTATTGCACCTGCCTTCTTTAGGGATGCAGAGATGGGTCATTGAATCGCATACTTCGTAATCCTTAGTACAGTAAGTGCTATCTATGCAATATCCTAATTTGACCTTACATTCGTGAGTTGCTGTATCACATTCCTGCCAGTCTGGACAGTCGGAGTTGGCGTTGCACATTCCGGTCCTTACGACGCATGTGTGTGTTTTAACGTTGCATTGCTCATGTGAGGCACAGTCATTGTTAGAATCGCAAAAGCCCGGTGCTGCGATGCATTTTGAATTATTGCACATTTGCCAACTACCACAATCAGAATCTAAATTGCATTTTTTCGTGGACGTACATCCAGAAAAAAATACAATGCCTATTATTAATGCCAAAGACAATAGGATTGCTTTGTTCATGTTCATAAAATCACTCTATAAGTTGCGCCTTTAAATAATTTAGTATCACTACAAATTAATACATCACTTAAATATTTAAATATTATATATAGCTAAGTTATTAAAGTAAATATTGGCAGGAAGAATGATTATATGAAGGTAATCAAATTTGATCAGAGAAATAATGAAATGAAAATAGAGCCTGAGAATTTTGAGGATTTATGGCATTTAATGAAAATAATAAATCCTGGAGATATCGTTATCGGCAAGACTATTAGAAGATTCAGATCGGAAGGCGAAAAAGGGGAATCAGGAGAGAAAAAAGAGGTTACAATAGAATTGAAAGTTGAAAGAACTGAATTGCATAAAAATGCGAATATATTGCGTGTAATGGGTGTAATACTTTCTGGAAGCCCGGAAGAATATGTCCAAAAAGGAAGCCATCACACGATAGACTTTGAGGTTGGTTACCAGTATAAGATAAAGAAGGAAAAATGGAACACTTATGAGCTTGACAGGATCAAAGATTCTGAAAAAAGCAGCAAGCGGCCGATATTAAGAATCATTGTCATGGACGATAAAATAGCTAATGTCGCTACCCTTAAGAGCTATGGGATTGAATTTGATTTTGAACTTGAAAGCAGAACTTCCAAGCGTGATGATGCATATGAGGAAAAAATAAACAAATATTTTGCAGAACTGGCAAAGATTGTGCAAAATTCTAAGCGAGTTCTTGTCGCAGGGCCGGGGTTTACTGCGGAATCGTTCAGAAATTATATTAAAAACAAACATCCTGATTTGCTTAAAAATATAACCATTGAGCATGCAAGTACTGCCGAAAAAAGCGGCATTTACGAACTGATCAAAAGCGGTACTGTTAAGCAGATAATGAAAGAAGATAGAATAACGCGTGAATTTGAAAAGTTAGAAAAATTAATGACAGAACTTGGAAGAAACAGCGGTTTGGCGGTGAAAGGGGCCGAAGAAGTTAATGAAGCCAACCAATATGGGGCGCTTGCTGAGATATATATACTAGATGAATATGCAAGGCATCATCCTGAAATCTTAGACGAGGCAAAGGCGAAGGGAGTTGAAATCACAGTCTTTACTTCTGGTGAGGAACCGTGGAAAAAATTACAAAAATTCGGAGGAGTGGCTGGAATATTAAGATTTAGATACAAATAAATCTAAATTTTATGGCTATGAAATGCTGCATAAAAAGAATAAAATAAATAAAAATCAAAAAATTAAACCTGTTGCTTGACAAATATCTGAAGATTCTGTGGTTTTCTGAATACATTGCCCATTTTTATTCCTGCAATTGTTTTTATGTTTAATGTTTCAGTAAGATCAACAAGTCTCTGTGTTATTATTCCGTCAAGTATTACTACTGAAACACCTTTTGTTTCTTGGAGTGCTTTTGTGACATCTCTAACAGGCACTTCTCCTAAAACATTCATTTGTTCGTCATAAAATTTTGCCTTTAAAGAACCTTCAAGAGAATTTAGTTCTGATTGTATGTTTTCTGGAATACCTGTTGGCGCTGTGGATTCGGATTCCTGAAGCTTTGGCTGTGTAGAAGGAAACTCAGTCTTGATCTGTTGGGGTTGCTGAGCTGAAGGAAATGATTCCCTCTGAACAGCGGATCTGTATTGCTGTTCAAAAGTACCCTCTTCCTTTCTTCTTTTTAAAGTGTCTGCCTGTTCTACCGGAACCCTTGACCTTAAGGATTTGAGAATTTCTTTTCTCGTTAGCTCCTCAACTTCAGTTCCAGTCGGTGCTCTTGCCAGATAATCAACCTCGCAATTGTTTAGAACTTCTCTCATTATTATTTCGCCTCCCCTGTCTCCATCAACAAATAGGGTTACTTCCTTCTTCTTGCAGAGGTCGATTATTGTCTTAGGCACGTTTGCTCCGCCTATTGCAATCACATTGTTAATGTCATTCTTCAGCAGGTTGATGACGTCTGCCCTTCCTTCTACAAGTATTATAGAGTCTGCAGCGTCAAGATTCGGTCCCGCTGGGAGTTTTTCCGGACCGTAAGAAGAGATTTCCGCTGTCTTTACTTCCGCACGAACAAGCTCCGAAAGTTCTTTTCTTTCTGGTATTTCGGTTGTGACCATTTTCTTGACGAGCTCCTTTGCTCGTTCAACCACTTTTTTCCTTTTTACATTCCTTGTATCTTCGACTCTTTGCACATTTATATACGCCTCGCAAGGACCGACTCTATCAACAGTTTCAAGAGCTGATGCAATTATACATGTCTCAACAAGATCAAGACTTGAAGGGACTTCTATGGTTCCTACAGATTTGTTCCCTTTGGGTTGAAGGTTGACTTCTATTCTCCCAATTCTTCCGTTTTTCTGGAGCTCTCTAAGATCGAGCTCTTCTCCCAAAAGTCCTTCTGTCTGACCGAATATTGCTCCTACCACATCTGGTTTTTCAACCAAACCTGTTATCTCTACATTTGCATGAATTACATACTTAACAGTATCTATGTAAATCTTACCCATTTTATCACCTGTTGATGCACTAGCGTGCTTTCTTTTATTTGTTTTTTATTTTAGTGCACCCTTGAATTGCCCTTATTGAGAAGCACAATTTCGTTCCTTATTGGAGCCAATGCTTCCTCTGTCAGGCACAATTCGTGCTGTGCACATGTAATCTGTGCAACAAAATCAGCATAAGCGGTTGAAATTTCTTCTATGGTATTCATGCCTAAAATCCAACGCAGTGTTTTTCTCGTTGTAATATCGACCTTTATGTTATTTGCGGTAAGTTCGTCCGCAAATCTCTCAAGAAGCTGTTCTCCAGCCTCATCATAGTCGGTTAAGATTACAACGGTTTTGTCACTGCCAAGCAAAAGCTGTGCTAATTCATGTGGCTTTCTGTTAGATATTTGTATGATTTCTCCTTCATAGAAATGTGAGTTTCTAAGAGCATGAATATCACGTTTTCCTTCAACGAGAACAATTACTCTAGAGGTATTAAGGTGCTCAAGCACCCTTTTTAAAGTCTTAAGCTTTTGTTTGACAATGTCTGTTTTCATGTTTTAGATTTTAGGCATCAACTGCCTAGCCAATAATGTTACACTTATAATGATTAAGTCATGCTTATTTTTAAACCTTTCTATTTTGATATTGTTTTTAGATAATTCATTGCTCGTACTCTTCTGACTCTTCCTCTCTGCATTCCTCGCAAAGAAACTCTCCGTTTACGTTTTGGAGAGTGTCTGAATAAAGGCCGCATTTTTGGCAGATGCCCACTGATTGCGATTCCTCTGATAGCCTATTATAATTTCCAATCTCTTGAAGAATGTCAATCATGCCTGGAAGCGCCCTGGTTATGTCCGTGTCTGTGACAATGCCCACAAGTCTTCCTTTATCATCGACAACTGCCAACTTCTTTATCTTATATTTCTTCATTGCAAGCACTGCTTCTTGTATATCCTGTTCTGGTCTTGCGACTCTAAGAGGGGAAGAAAGAATCTGTTTGAGCTTAACTGTGGGCTTTTTCTTTGCCGCAATAACTCGTCTAACCAGGTCTCTTTCAGTTACGATCCCGACTGCTTTCCCCTTTTCAACCACTATAATTGAGCCTATTTTATTCTTTTCCATTGTCTTAGCTGCGTCAAGTGCAGATTTTGAAGATTCTAATACTACAACTCCCTTTTGCATAACTGCTTCTAATGGAATAGAAGGTCTCTCGCCCCTCAATATTTTTATAAATCGTCTAATCGGTCCCTGTGTTTCAACCATGATTCCACCCATTAAGTAATGATTATATTTAAGACAACAATTTATAAATCTCTCTTATAAGATAAATATGCAATTTAAATCAGGCTGATTCGATGTATAGGTATAAAAAAGGTGCCAGAAACGAAAGGGAGCTTATCCATATATTTGAAGAACAAGGATATAGCGTAGTAAGGTCTGCAGGAAGCGGGGTAAACGCAGTAAGCCCAGATATACTTCTGTTCAAAAGAGGAAAACAATACGCAATGGAGTGCAAGGCTTGGAATAGCGACAGAATTGCGATAGATCATGAAAAGTATGAATCACTTATCAGATGGGAAGAAAATACCGGTATAACAACTCTGATAGCGTGGAAAATGCCTTACGAAGGATGGTACTTTGCATACCTTCCGGAATTAGAAAAAAATGAAAGATCTTATTCCATAACAAAAAAGAAAATGCTAGAAATAAATAGAAGGATAGCTGACATAATATGAAAAACAAAACAATTTAAAAATTAAATGACATAATGTATTCGTTCATGCCGAAGCCGCGGTAGCTCAATTGGGAGAGCATTCGGCTGAAGACCGAAAGGTTGGTGGTTCAAATCCGCCCCGCGGCATTGAAATAAAAACAATTTAATTAATTTTGATGCATAGTAGATTATGACTTATAGTCGTAGTGCACTTAAAATAGAAGTCATAGCAATTTTTCTAATGCTGTTCGTGTCTGTTTTAGATGCCAGACCAACGAAAGCATTGCTAAACGTTACAATCCATTGGGACATCATCTCAAATGGAGTGCTTGAAAATGCGACGCTTGACGTCACCATACCCACAGATACACAGAATCAAAAAATAATCAGCTCTTATTTTTCTGATCCATATAGCATAGTGGCAGATGCAGAATCGAAAATAAGATTTGAATTTGGAGGCATCAGATCAAAAAGAATAACGGCTAATTTTGTTGTTGAAACAGATTATATAAATCGAAATAAAAACGCAGAAACTGGACGATATGATGAAAATAACTTAAAAGAAACAAAATACGTTATAATTAATGATGAAATTAAAAACCTGAGCAGACTATTTGTATCCGCCGAGCCTTATAATTTGTATGAAATACAGAATTGGATATATAAAAACATAAAATACAATTCTTCCTATAGCGACGTGACGATAACGGACATAACCGCTAGCACTATGCCGTCCGATTGGGTTCTTCAAAAAAGAACCGGCGTATGCGATGAATTCTCTAACCTATTTGCCGCGATTGCAAGGGATAGAGGTTATCCCACTAGGTTGATAATCGGATATGTCTACGTAGATGGCAAATGGATACCTCATGCATGGACGGAATCATATGTTAAAGGATATGGATGGATTGAAATTGATCCTACTCATAATCAATTTATGAATCTTAATGCACTAAGAGTAAGAATGGGGTACTCAAACGATATATCCCACCTCCATGACTCCATAAGTGCAACATCTAAAGACGCAAGTAAGATAAATCTTGATGAGAAAGTAGAAATCCAAATAATCAATTATACTGAAGAAAAGCCAATAGATATTGACATTGTTTATTCTCCTCAGCCACAACTAGATCAGAATCAACCAGTGATAATTAAATTAAAAAATCGGGTGGAAGCGCCTATTTTTTTAAGCGCGATGTTTATACCTCCAGTTTCAGTTGAGTGTTCTAATTGCATACGGCAAATAATGGTCGAACCAAAGAAAATCCATCAAATTGAGATAAACCTTAAACTTCCGCCTCTAAATCCAAATATAAAATATATATTTCCGAGCACGTTAATAACGGACTACGAGGTAATGGAGAGCTCTTTTGAAAGAATTTATATCGAACAAAGTCTTGCAGAAAAATACACTGACATACAAAGTTTGCCTAATGAATTTCAGATATTCATTGGATTATTCGTAGTCGCAGCTGTTGCGCTCATTGCAATAGCAATTTTGTTGGGATTGTGAATAAATTCAATAAGTTTTTAAAATCTGATATGTATATTTATACACTTGTTGACTTGCGGCGGTAGTCTAGTCTGGTTAGGACGCGGCCTTGCCATGCGACATAAATACAATGGCGCAAAAAGGCTGCAACCCGGGTTCAAATCCCGGCCGCCGCACTCTAATTTTAATTTAAAATATAGACGTAGTAATTCAGAATTGTGGCAAAACTTACCCAAATCAAATAGGGGATTAACAGGTATGCAGAAATCCTAGAAACTTTATAAAAAGATAGAATTGTAAGAAGGATAGAAAACCATAAAACGATTATCAATAGGAGTGCGAAAAATATGTTTTTTAAGCCGAAAAATACTAACGACCATGAGGTATTAAGCACTAACTGAATAAAGAAGTATTTGTAAATGCTGAGATTTTTAGAGATTTCTTTTTCTTTCCATATTAAGTAAAATGAGATTCCGATTAGTAGATATAAAAACGACCATACTGGCCCAAATATCCAGTTAGGCGGATTAAAGCTCGGCTTTGCTAAAAGTTGATACCAAGAATCAATTTCTGGGAATGTAAAGTATGAGCCAACAGCGCCTGCACAAAATGGAATCAGGATTGCAATTACTAATTTTAAATAGTTTTCCATAAATTATAAATTGCGTTAATATTAAAATTCTTCTTTTAGCTGGCAGGATATGCGTATTTTTTAATGTTTTATATTTATATATTATAAATTGGAAATTGGAGCGAAGAACTGATAACTTTAAGGTGAAAGAATGAATAAAATTCTGATGATTGTTGCGCCAATAAACTTTAGAGACGAAGAGTTATTTGAACCGAAAAATATATTTGAAACAAATGGCTTGATAGTCGATATTGCGGCTAAGGACGTCAATAAAGCAAAGGGAATGTTGGGTGCAACTGTAGATATAAAATTCAGATTAAAAGAGGTAAATGTTGAAGAATATGATGCTGTTATTTTCGTAGGTGGAAGCGGTGCCACTGTCTATTTTTACGATGAAGAAGCTCATAGGATCTTAAGGAGAGCGTATGAACTCAAAAAGATTATAGGGGGGATATGCATAGCTCCTTCGATACTTGCAAATTCGGGAATACTCAAAGGAAAGAAAGCAACCTCATTCCCATCTGAAAAGGATAGCTTGATTAAGATGGGTGTAGAATACAGCGGAGAAGCGGTAACTGTAGATGGAAATATTGTAACGGCCAACGGACCAAAAGCAGCAAAAAAATTTGGAGAAGAGATAATTAAACTTCTGATGCAAAAGAATAAGGGATAAAATGCAGCTTGACCAGGAGATCGAAAACGCATTCGAGAATCTGATCGCGAATATAGAAAGAAACGGAAGCAGAGTAGATAAACCTGCAATCAGAAAAGCGGTTGAATTTGCTGCATTGGCGCATAGAAACCAGTACAGACTTTCAGGTGAACCATATATAATGCACTGTATAGAGGTCGCTAACATAGTTTCGCAGTATCTTAATGACACTGTTTCTATACAGGCCTCGCTTTTGCACGATGTATGCAGAGATGCCGGAGTTCCAATTAGCAGCATAGAAAAAGAATTTGGAGAGCACGTCTCAAAAATAGTAGAAGGTCTTACGAAACTTGGAAAAATTCCGTTTTTAAAACTAGAACAGGCGGAAGCAGAAAATATAAGAAAGATGCTTGTCGTCTTGAGCAAAGATGTAAGAATTATAATAATTAAACTAGCGGATAGATTGCACAACATGAGAACAATTTCTTACCTCCCTGAGCACAAGCAAAAAAGAATGGCGGAAGAAACGATGGAGATATACGTTCCGATTGCCCATAAGCTAAATATAACTAAAATAAAAAACGAATTAGAAGATCTTTATCTTTCTGTAATGGATCCGGATGCTTACTCTAAGATAAAAGAAGCGTTGGCAGAAAAAAGAAAGGGAAAAGAAAAGGAAACGGATAGAATAAGGGCTGAAGTAGAAAGTTTAATCAAATCAAAAGGAATAGACGTGATTGTAAAGAGCAGGGAAAAACATATTTATTCAATATACAGAAAAATGAAGAAAAAGGAACTTACATTTGACAAACTGATGGATCTTTTTGCAATAAGAATAATAACTAAGCGCGTTAGCGACTGCTATAGGATACTTGAAATAATCGGAGAAAACTATAAGATATTACCTGAAACATTGGACGATTATATCGCATCGCCCAAATCGAATATGTATCAGTCCATCCATATTAACTTTCTTACAGAAAACGGACATAATATAGAGGCTCAAATCAGAACCGAAGAGATGGATAGGATTGCAGAGATGGGTATAGCGGCGCACTGGAAGTATAAAGGACATGGAGAAGAGGAATTCGATAAAAAAATCGAATGGATGAAAAATCTTTTGAGCTGGCAAAAGCAGATAACGGAGGAAAAAGAGTACATTGACGGGGTAAAAATAGAACTTTTTGAAAGAGGGGTCGTAGCATTTACGCCTAAAGGAGACATGATTGAATTGCCGAACGGTTCTACGGCGCTTGATTTTGCTTTTGCGCTTCATACATCAATCGGTCTAAATGCAGACAAAATAAAGGTAAATGGAAAGATAGTTCCATTCAACCATATTTTAAGCGATGGCGACATAGTCGAAGTAATAACTGCGCCACAACAGAGAGTTAACATTAATTGGCTTGGAAATGTTAAGACATCGAAAGCGAAAGCAAAAATAAGAGCGGCTTTGAATCTCTTGGGTCCTAAAAAGAGCGGAGCTAAGGAACTCGAAACCGCAATTTCTGAAAAAGGAAAAAAAGCAAGAATGGAAGGTGGAGAATTGATTGCGCAAATAAATTCGCCAAACATAAATCTTGCGAAATGTTGCAATCCTACAATAAACGATGCGATTGTAACCTATCCTCCAAAAGAAGGGAGATATACGATTCACCGATTAAACTGTAAAACTTTTGAAAAAACACCTGAATTTAAAAGAAAAATAAATGCAAAATGGGAAGGGCACTCAAATGTTTATTTGCAGAAAATTAATTTAGTAAGCGAGGACAGGCCAAAACTGCTCTCTGATCTAATAAAAGTACTAATCAATCACCAGATTGAAATAAAGAAGATAAATATAGGGGAAACAAGAGATGAGAGAATTATAATAAATCTGGTACTTGCCTATAATTCAAATGAACAAATTGAGAAAATAAAGAATGAAATTAAGAAGATATCTGGGATTAAAGAGGTTTTTTTAGTCATTTAATCTTTGAGTGTTTATGCTGTATTAGTTAGCTGATCTGCAAAATGCGTGAACAGCAAAGATTATAAATTATTAACACATAATATATCTATCTAATTGTTCTATTGCATTTAATGCAAGTATGCATAATGCATACTCTATGAACTAAGAGGTGTGAGAGTATGGCAAGCTATGTTAAATTTGAAGTTCCGAAGGAAATATCAGACAGAGTGATCAACGCTGTGAGCGTTGCTAAAGACACGGGAAAAATAAGAAAGGGAGCTAACGAAGCAACGAAATCAATAGAATCTGGGAAGGCCAAGATTGTTGTAATCGCGGCAGATGTCAATCCTGAAGAGATAGTGATGCATCTTCCAATCTTATGTGAAGAAAAAGGAGTTCCATTCGTATATGTTCCTACTAAAGCAGAACTCGGAAAAGCGATCGGAATTGCAGTAAGTTGCGCTGCAATTGCAATAGAGGATCTTGGCGGTGCAAAGGGAGAAATAGAAGATATAGTCGCAAAGCTCGGGCAAAAAATGCCGGAATCTGGAAAGGAAGAAAAGAAGGAACAAAAAGAGCAGAAGCCGACAAAACTTTCAAAAGAAAAGAAGGGTAAGAAAAAGGAATGAATAAGTTAAGGTGATACTGATGGCGGATGAAAAAAAGCAGGCTAAGAAAAAAGACTTGCCTTCCCAAAAAGAACAGACACGACAAAATCAGCCTGCGCAAGTCGAACAGCAGGTGCTTAACGGATACAGGGGGGAAGTGATCGAACTCATAGGAAAGACTGGCACTTGCGGAGAAGTTAGGCAGGTAATGTGCAGAATACTTGACGGAAGAGACAAAGGAAGAGTTATAAGAAGGAATGTCAAAGGGCAGGTCAAAGTTGGGGATATTTTACTTCTTGTAGACACTGAAAGAGAAGCCAAACAAATTAAGAGCAAATAATGTAAGTTAAAAGGTGTTGATATGAAATGTTCATTCTGCAATAATGAAATTAAAAAAGGCACTGGCTTGATTTACGTAAAGACGGACGGCACTATGTTTTACTTCGATTCAGGAAAATGTGTTAAAAATATGCTCAAGCTAAAAAGAAAACCTGCAAAACTGAAGTGGACAAAAACAAAAACTGAAAAGAAGAAATAATTATTTTTAATTTATTTCGTTATTTATTTTTTGGATAAACCTGTAGTTCTTCTTTTAGAGATTTGCAACTAAAGAATCTTTCCTGCCCCGGCTAATCTCCACCTTTGGTTCACTCTTCTTGAAATTGCTATTTTTGAACCTATTGGGGCTGAAATAGGGCGTTTAAGAATTACTTCCATTTTGTTTTTCTTAACTTTTTGGGCCACTCCTAGCGTAGTAGCCGTACCTGCCGAAATTACGACCGCCTCGCCTTCCTTTATGCTTTGATTTTCATAATCTACCCTATCTAACAATGAGTATTCCACTTTAAGTGAATTGTGAAGTGGGGGGAGATTGCCTAATGTACTTACCACATTGCCTATTAAGCCATCTGCTTTTGCAAGAGAGGGATCAAGATCCGTTTGAATTGCTACCAGTCCCCCGGGTCCGGCCTCATTTAATCTGCTAGAACCTGCAAAAATCGCTACTATTTTTGTCCTTATGGTTTCCGGCCCGGTTTTTCCTATTCTGACTATGCCTGGCGCTAACTCTATTTCTTCCCCTACCCTTAACATTCCAGATACGACCGATCCGCCTATTACCCCTCCAACGAGCTTGTCTATTGGGGTTCCTGGCTTATTAACGTCAAAAGAGCGCGCTACAAAGAATAGCGGTTTCTCGGACTTATTCCTTTCAGGCGTTGGAATAAATTTTTCTATTGCTTTTATAAGCACGTCTAGATTCGCATTATAATTTGCTGCAACAGGAATTATAGGTGCATCCTCGTATATAGAACCTTTAAGAAACTCTTTTATCTGTCTGTAATGCTCTTTTGCTTTTTCCCTAGAAACTAGATCTATTTTATTTTGAACTACAATTAAATTTTTGACCCCTAAGATTTCAAGAACCATTTTATGCTCCTTAGTTTGTGGCTGCGGGCAGGGTTCATTTGCAGCGATAATAAGTAGCGCTCCATCCAATATAGACGAAGCTGAAATCACTGTAGCCATCAAAGTTTCGTGACCTGGCGCGTCTACGAAAGAAATTTTTCTTAATTTTAATGTTTCGCCGTTACATTTAGGGCATTTTTCAGAAGTTGTGTAGAAATCACATTTCTCACATTTTCTCGAAGTCATCTCTGCATAGCCCAATTTTATCGTGATTCCTCTCTTCACTTCCATGCTATGTACATCTGTCCATGTTCCAGTGAGCATTTTAGTAATACTTGTTTTACCATGGTCAACATGACCTAAAAGTCCTATATTGAGCTCTGCCTGCATCTATACACCACAAAAGCAAAATAAATGAAAAAAATTATTTCTTTTCCTCTTTCTTTTCCTTTCTCGGGAAGAGTTGATCGAGTGAAGTTGGGCCTTCTTTGATTACTACAAAATTAAGTTGGGCAATTGATTCCGTAACGGTGTTTCCCCTTACTAATCTTCTTATTCTTTCTCCTTTCTTTCCTTTTGGAAATCCCACTCCCTGGGAGAGAAGAATGCTCTTCCTTCCACCTCCCAATAAGTCTGCCTTCATCGGGAAACCATCCTTATCGGAGCCGCCTCTTAATTTAAGAGTATAGCCTGCTGCCCCGATAATAGAACCGTCTATTTGGTCTCCAATCTTTAATCCGTAAAGATGCGCCTCTTTCTCCTTTGGGATTTCAACTTGGTATGAATTCTCTTTGTAGGATATAACTATCTTCATAAAATCAACGTCCTTTTTTTAGTTTAAAAAACGACATTATATATTCATCATAAAGATATAAAAATACCTATGTTATGTCAGAAACTACCTTCTATTAATTTTGTTTTTACCTGAATATGGATATTTATAGCAATAATAAATGTTTACTAAATTGAATACTAAAGAAATTGAGTTCAAACCTATGAATATAGGATCTGAAATGTATACCGAATATAGGATTAACCCTATGCATCCGAACATATACAGCCAAAGAAACTTTGGTTCTATTCCAACCGTTTTTGTCTTAATCGTCTTTATCGTCTGCGGTATCCATGCCAACACTATGAATATCATTCCTATTATGCCCGCTAATTCAAACATATTCCACCAATTTTTGAATTCAACTCTATAACTTAGAATAAAAAATATTTAACTTTTTCATCACTCTTAATTTTTCTCCACGATCCATATTTGAATTTGAAACTGCATCAGAAATAAATTCAATTGCCTCTTCGTAGATTTTCTTATCTACGGGATACGGAAATCCGTCCTTTCCACCCACAGTAAAAGAATATTTTACTGGATCTCTCCA
The DNA here is from genome assembly GCA_026413625.1 of Microcaldota archaeon. Taxonomy (GTDB): domain Archaea; phylum Micrarchaeota; class Micrarchaeia; order CABMEP01; family CABMEP01; genus DTQF01. The sequence goes on along the minus strand of JAOAKO010000003.1, from coordinate 6,030 downwards.
AGATGGTTCTGTACCGTAGATTAATTTACTCAGCATGGCCAGCGCTCTTATAGTCTTTGGACCTACGCCCGGATATGCGACTATCTCCTCAAAATTTCTAGGGTTGAATTCATTTAGATTCAATAAATTCCTATACAATCTCACGTCTATTTCATGTCTTTGCTGCATTACAAAATCGCATTCAAATAAAGTTGTCTGCTTTGGATCGCTAAGTTTCCGAGCCAATCGATATGGCGATTCTTTAACCAAGTCTACGATCGACTTTCTTGAATCCTCGCTCTCGCGCGCTGTGAGATTCAGACAGTTGGAGATGCGATCGCAGCATATTGCGGTATGCGGCTCTATAGTAAAATTGGCTGCGTCTTCCCAAAACCAGTGATATCTTCTTGCGTATTTTGTACCAGGATTCATGCCTTGCTGTATTACTGCCCAATTCCCGCTTTCTGTTACTATTAAAGAATGATGATACAATTGGTATCCATCTTGAATAAGCGAACTGTCAACCTTTGCTGTGATTTTGCTTATATATATAAGATTATTGATTTTGCTTTCCGAGAAATTGTTTTTCTCTGCCAATAGGTATAATTCTTCTTTAACATTGCGAGATGATTTACCTTTCCCTCCAAAAAAAGAAATTCCGTTCTCTTCCATACTAAGAGCTTCTTTAAGGGCGCCGCAAGTAACGGTTGTCGTTCCTGAACTGTGAAAATCAAAACCGAGAGCACAGGCGAAACACTGAAACCAAAAAGGATTTGAAATCCTTCTTAAGAATTCATCTCTGCTATACTCTTTTTCGATAGCGGTATAAATAGCCCTACTAAGAGCGACCATTCTTGAAAAAAGCCAACTTGGAGCGTTTCCGTAGTGCAATGGCAGCTCCACATAGCGTGACTTCATGTTTTATAAAGCACAAAATAAACAAGAGGGAAAAATCACCAGTCCAAGATAGTAGGAGCCTTAACCTTACGACTGCTTTCTTTCTCGTTTAATACTAAAAGAAACTTGTCATCTCTCCTCTCAATTCTAGATGACAATCCAAGCTTGTCCATCTTTGACATTATAACGCTTACCTCATCTAACCTTATGTTTGTTATATCCATTATCATTTTATCACCGAAAACCAATCGATAAGGGTATTTAAATACTGCTCGGAAGGGTAGATTTCCGGTGATTTAACGATTCAATGAAAAATAAGTCATTTTCTTAAGGAGATTAGTTTCGTTCTTCCTTTCGGTTTGACTTCTATCTCTTGCGAAGTTACCATTCCTGATTCCTCAAGTTTAGTTATATAAAATTGCAACATCCTATTACTTATACCTAAGTCTGAGAGTTTTTCATATATCTCTCCACTCGTGAGTGGACCGGTAAGAAGAAGATTGACTATTCGCTTTTCAGTATCGGAAAGCGAATCAAAATGCCTAGCTATGAAATCAGTCTCATTTTTTACTTCTTCCAAAGCGAGCTTGATGTGTTTTATAAGTACTTTATTCGAACCTTCTCTTTCAGCATTTAATCCTGCCTGGTAAAGTAGGGAAATTCCTACCCTCGCGTCTCCGCCTTGTTTCGCAGCGTTTGCTGCACACAGTGCAACAACCTCCTCTGTAATTGCAGAAGAGAAAAATGCAAGCTTGGCTCTTTCCGAAAGTATCTTTTTAAGTTGAAATGCGGTGTATTTTTCAAATTTAACTCTTGATTCCAACAATGACGATCTTATCCTGTCGTCTAATTTTGCCGGCAACTCATCATCGTTACTTACTACAATCACTGAAATTTTACCGCTTGCAAGCTCATCTCCCCTACTAAGGTAGTAAAGTATTTCTGTCGAATTATTCGCAAGCAATCGATCGACTTCATCTAATACCACAACAAGAACCTTATTGCTTACAGTTAGGTATTCTTTGATGCGCTTAAAGATCTCGTCAAATGCGATTCCTCTCCTAGGTAGCGGAAGCTTAAGCCGTTCCGCAATCTCAGAAAGTACTGCGTTTGATGTTGTAAAGTTCCAGCAATTAATGTATATTGCGATTGGCGTTTGACTAAATTCTGTAAGCTGATTAAGAACATACTTCACACAGCTTGTTTTACCGGTTCCAGTTGGACCCGTTACCAGAATATTTCTACCTCTCTTCCCTTTAGCTGAGGAATTAAGTGCTGCGGCCAGTTCCTTTAATTGTGTTTCTCTTTCTGGCATTTCTGGTGGCAAGTATTCTAAACTCAATGCGTTCTCATTTTTAAATATTGAAGAATCACTTTCATAGAAAAGCTTCATATGATTAAATAAACGTAATAATTAATAAACTTGACTCTGTATATTATATGCACAAATTAAAGATATTATTAAGTGGTAATATGGCAAAGCAAACGGTTTCTACCCCTGCTGGCTCTGCAGGAATATTTAGATTTTATGAATCAGAGGGTGGAGGAATAAAACTTAAGCCAGGTATAGTTATAGCTATAACTGCTGTTTTTATTGTTGGAATCTTAATCCTCAGATACCTCACTACAGGTAAGATTTAGCGAATCTCAATCTATTAAAGAGAACGTTCCTTTTCTTTTTTCTATTATTTCTCCTTCTTCCCTTAAAACCGTAAGCAGTGCTATTGCTGCTTCTTGAGGAATGTCTAGTTCCTTAGCTATTTGTTCTGCTGATTTTGGACCTGAATTAAGAAAAGACTTTATCTTAGATTGGTTTTTGAGCACAAATGAATTCTTAACAAGATAGTATTTCTTATCAAATCCACGTATTCCAGTTACTTGATTCTTTTCAATCTTATCTGAAAGCGATTTAGACAACTCTCTAGCATCTGACTCTGATTGCAAAACGAGATATCCGTCTTTATTAAGTTTTTTTACTAAATTCTCATCTTTTTTTGCTTCTTTTTTGTCTTTCTTTTGTTTATCTTCTTTTCTTTGGACGCTTACTGGTTGTTCGCTCTTTTGCTGCATTTCTTTATGCTTTTTATCAAGAAGCTGCCTGTAAACTAAATTTGGAATGTTATAGACACCTGTTTGTGAATATTTTCCACCATAGTATACAGTAACTAAATGTTTTCTTATAAGGTCTTCTAGCCGTTTCATTTCCTCGGAAGAAAAAGATGATTTCACTGCATCTGGAGTTCTTTCTTCGAATTTTATTTGCAGCAGTTTATTGAGAATCTCGGCTTCTTCATCTGAGATTGGTGCGAGCTTCACTTTCTCAATTGCGATTGTACCTGCGGTGATCTCATAAATTCTTATTGGAATATCTGGATTCAAATCTAGCTTTTTAACTAATTCTTCTGGAAGTATTATGGCAAGCTCCTTTCCGTATTTTATAATTTTTGAAATACACTCACCTAGTTATAAAAACAGTTTTCTAATAGTATAATATTTTAGAAACATTTAAATATATTACATACTATAATATAATGTCAGCGGCCACAGGAACCGGGAAACGCCCGAACCCATTCCGAACTCGGAAGCTAAGCCGGTTCACGATGTTATTTGTACTCTCCTGTCGGAGGGGAAGATGCGTTGCTGCTGACACTATATGCTTATTCTCTTCATTCTAAATCAGACAAGCGTTGATTGGATGCAGAACGTGTTGAACAAAAAGGATGTTTTAAATCTTGTTGCAATATTACTTTATTCGTATTTCTTACTTAATCTAATTTCAAATCCAAGCTTGAACACGTATGAACGATCTTCCCAATTGGGATTAGACAAAATAAAAATGAACGAAATTTCAAGCCTTTCTGTATTTGCAGGTATCGCTTTTGTACTGGCTGTTTATTTGATATCTAGAATAGTGTTTAGGCAAACTGAAATTGCAGTTTTGGTTTCTGGTATGCTTATGGTTTCTTCTTATGCATTTGTAAATAACTTCATGTTCGGAATATCTGATTTTACAAATTTGATATTCGGTCAATTTACTGAATCCTTATTTGGACTTGAAAAATTTGGTCAAATCCTGCCTTTATTGCCGCTCTCTCTGCTTTCAATTTATGTCATGTATTTGAACAAAAAAGCTAAATATATGTTTACAGGTATAATTGCATTGATTGCCTCATTCTTTATTCCGCTTGTCTCACTGCCATTCTTATTCATACTTAGTGCTGATGGATTCGACAAAATTAGAAAAATAAAAGACAGAAGCTTGTTGAGTACTATAACCGGGGGTGCGGTTGCCGCAACTATAGCTTCAATCATACTCGGACAAGGAATGACTGCTATTGCCTTGTCGATTTTAGTCGGTCTTGTTATCGCAATTGTTATTTTAGCTTTTGAAAATAAGCATACACTAATTTATCTATTAATATTGACACTTATAATGGTCTCTATAGAATATGCGATTGCGCATAATTTGAATGTAAAAAGAATAGATACAGACACTATGCAGGCGATCTCCTGGATCAAAGAGTTGGAGGGCAGAATTGGATTTGCTTCTATATATGAAGATGAACTAAGCAATGTTGCCCATGTTGAGGCGGGCAAGCGAGTGCTAACAGACGAAGCGTTTGTTTTCATTTTTACGAATAAAACCGCTAACCTAGATTACTTGATAATAGATACACTGATCTTAGACGCACCGAAAGAATATGCAAGGTCAATTAATGCGACAGCGACATTTGATACATTTGCGTTTGCTGGAATACAAAGACAAGGAGAGACATACTATCAAATATATCTAACGTATAAAAACGATCACCTTATTATTCCTACCGATTCTGCGGGCAATTTGATAAGCAATAAAGTCATAATAAACGGAGCAGAAGATTCTTACTTCAAACTTATTTTATTAAATGCGTCTGACCCTTCTTATAGAAGATACATACACCCAAGATCAGATGTGGATAAGAATGTATTCAAAATACTTTATCCAGATCAGTTTGGAAAGTTGAGCGGATATGATATAAAAGAGATCAAAAGCTCAAACAACTCTAGATTTAGATTGTATTCGATAGTAAAGCAATAGACGCGGATTTCAGGACTTTAAGGTATACTTTCCTATTGCGCACTGCGCACTCTGCAGCAAAGCCAGCATTCTTGAAGGATCGCACATCGAATAGTTTGTTTCCTTCATCGAGAATGTTGTAAACGAAAGACCCTCTGCTGCGTAGTAGTATCTTCCACATCCCTCTCTGAACCAGGCGTCTGTCCATGGTTTGTTTGTCTTTCCTGAAGTTAGAAGACCATAGAAGTCGACTGAAGGACAAGGATCTGTCAGGCAGTATTGTGCAGTTCCAAGAACACCTGAACCCGCAAGAATGGGTATCCATAAACCATAGAAGTCTTGATATGCAGTTGTAACCATTTCTCCAGTCCAGTTGCACGCTGAATTAGAAACTGACTCTCCGTCTTTAAGACCGAATCTCATTATTATTGATGGTTTTGTATAGTTGTACAAAGCAAGCTTCGATTTGTTTGCGATAGAGTTCATTATCTCTTCAAAGCTGCATGTCGGATAATTGTTAAGTAATTCATTGTACCCTATTACATCGATATAAGTGATTGCTGCCTTTCCGGAAACTTGCGTTGAATTTGCACTTCTAAGGATCTCGTTTAATTTTGTGATGTTCGAATCTCCTACATTTAAAACAGTTGTACAGTTCGGACATATCTGCTTTACAGATGCCAACTGTTGGAATGGGCAAAGCCTCTCATCCGGATCAGATAGATTCAAGCCTGCCTCCGATGCAAAAAACATCACGGTTGCTGGACCGTAAGGATTATATGAAGCGCATTCTTTTTGCTTTCCTGAATCGCATGCCTGTGTTGCATAATCCAATCTCTCATAGCTTGCAACCGCCAATGCCATCGAAGAAAGATCAGCGGAGCAATCGACCTGTCCGGCATTGTTCCTTATTGATTTGACGCTTATTGGGAGAACGTTTTGTGTAGTGCTGTCTAAATAAACAAAATCTTCTGCTAATACTGGCACTTGGACTGTTTTCTGAGACTTCGGATCTATCGTTATTGACTCGGCTTTTACTCCTTCTTGAGTCACATAATAATAAATAATAGAGATGTTAAATCCTTTCTGTCCGGAAC
>JAOAKO010000002.1 GCA_026413625.1 Microcaldota archaeon | reverse complement strand
GATGTGTATAAGAGACAGCTATAGGAGCCATGCATTTTTATTCCAACCGTTTTTTGAATTAAGGAATGGATGGAAAGTTGGTCTTGGATTAGTTTACAGATTAGAAGAGAATGAAATGAAAATGATTAATTATTTAATACAAAGAAAAGGCAAATCTGTTGGAATCCGCATAGACGGAAAGAAGACAGATAGGATAAATGGATATGTTGAATTCGATTACTATACCTCAAAAGAGAAAGAAGGAAGAGACCTGATAAATTCCTGGGATCATTTAAGGGTTTCTGCAAGCGGGAACGCGAAATTAAATGAGAATCTCTACATCAATGGAGATGTCGGATACACAAACTACTCAGGAACCGATACCTATTCTTGGTATGCAACTTTAAGATGCATCCGCAGATTCTAACTCGCATTTAAATAACAATCCTCAACTTCGGATCCTTCTTTGAGATTTCTGCATTTACTTTCTTTGCTATTTCTTGCGCTTCTCCCTTAGTTAGCTGATCTGCCACAACTAGTGCCTTCAGGTCATTTTGAATCTGAACCACCACTTGCGTCAGACTGCTATCTTTTGGAGGATTATGAATAAGAGATATGTAACTAGATAATATTTGCTCAGGTGTCATTTCTTCTTGTGTTTTATCAGAAGACTGAGAGGGAGGAGCTGATAAAATACTTTTTATTTGTTCTTTATTCCTGCCATTCATCGCTGCGTCTTTGAAACGAGCAAGAGGGTGGCCACTCACATAACTATAATTAATTAAATTTTCATTACCTTTCTTGACAACTACCGTATCCTCAACAAATTCTATAGTTGCGCCCTGTTCGAGATGAATTTTAATCTCTTCAAATATTTTTATATCTTCTGCAATGCTCTTTATCTCCAGTTCGTCCATTTTTTGATCGACCTTATCTTCTGCTTTTGTTTGCTTATTTTCAAGATCAGCCTTTATTTCATTTAAGGCATCAATAAAGTTTTGCGCTGTTTGTTTGTAGTCATTTATTTTTTTTTCCTGGACGTTGGATCCTTGGCCTGCAGAAGAGCCACCGCTATCTGATTTTTTTGAAAACGTGATTGCATAACTGGTAAGATTACTTTTCTTATCCATCAGTGTGGATTTTATATCAGTTGTATAACTATATTGAGCGGCCAGAGCAGTGAAATTGTTTTCTATATCATCCTGATTCTGTCCGCTGTTAAATTGAAAAGTTAATGATGGTTCTCCATTTTTTAACTTTTGAATTAAATCATTTAATTTTTGTTTAGATTGTTGGGTCGTAAAGACATTAGTTTCCAACCATTTTTCGGAATTTTTCCCTTCTCTTTCCGCCACCATCTTTGCTTCAGGATTTGATTCTTTTAATTTTATCTTAACACGATAAGTGTCCTGAGTACCTTCAACTTTTTTAGGATAATCTTTTACAAACTCGTATTTTTTCTCTGTGATGTCGTTAATCTTTTTTAATAAAAGTTCCGCAAGTGTTTCTTCTCCAATCTTCTTTAAAAGAGGAGCATTATACTCTACTTCCCCACCTTCTACTAAAACTGCTATTTTATGCTTGTTACTTTTCTGATCAATTTTATTGAAATCAATATCGCCTATTTTAACTTTGCCTGACAAGGCACCTTTAATTTCAGATGAAGTGGATTGTCCTCCAGTAGGAAATATTAACGCTTGATTTTGGGAGGCTCCAGATTTAGATTCAGAAGAGGTAGTTGAAGGTGGAGGTTGAGTAGATTGAGATTTACCATTTGTTATAGATTTTATACCCATTATACCCATACTTAAATCGCCATGTCCTTGAGATGTAGAACCACCTGGTGCACTTTCCGGATTCTTGATTTGCTTATCTAACTCTCCGCTATAATATGCTTGCGCAAAACCTTTGAAGTCTTTATTAATGGCATATTTTTCATGCCAAATGCGGGTATATTCACTGCTTAACTCAGATCTTGTAATTTCATATCCTAATCCACTGAAAATTTCCTGTAAAATTTTGAATTCTTCGTCGCTCATATTAATGAGAATGCCTGAAATCTGTACATTGTCTTTGTATTTGCCTTTGATTATATTTTCAATTGTTTTTTTAACATCCTGTGGCTGGATCCCTTCGATTTTGCTTGTTTTTTTGGGAATATAACCCAGCTGATCTATAAACTTGTTTAGAACCTCTTCTTTCTTTTTCTTTTTCTCTTTCTCTTCATCAACCGTTTTTTTTGGTTCTATTTGGACCTTAAACTGAAACAAAACAAACATCAACCCACCTCATAAACCTATATTAATTACAAATGGAAGAAGTTGTGAAATTATGAAAGCTCTTTCTAACATTTTTAAGTCATTCTCTTCCAACATTCTACCTTTCCTGTTAATTTCCGATTTAATTTTATCTGATATATTTTTTTCTGCTATGTTATATCGATCAGGATAAACTACAACTTGGATTGAATCCTCCTTCTCCATAATGTAATAACTCTGGGTGTCTATATAAAGATTTCTTCCTGCGGTCTGAGCATTTATGAACTTGGATTTGCCATACTCTGGCGGTTTCCAAATCACCTGTGGCATGTCTTCCGCATCCCAGTCAAAGCTTATTGAATCGAAAGGAACATAATATCTGTTTTCATCAAGCCAAACCTTATTCCCGTACTTGTCTTCTGAGAGGGTTGCGTATTTTCCGTTTCTCATTCTAAGTTGCGTTCCTATGGGCAATTCCTCTAGCTGAACCTCGCCCTTTTTGATTAGCATCCCTATGTCCTTCTCTCTTGTATTCATGTCTGCTCCCAAAAGAAAACCTTCTCCCCTTTTGACAACATAGAATGAGCCTTCCCCTATGAAAAGACAGCCGGCGGTTGTCTGGTTGTATAAATCGTCTATTATCCCTGCCTCGCTTCCAAGGGGCACCTCTCCCTTAAAACCTGGATAGATGAGCGAACGGAAATGAAGCTTTTCCGTTCCAGAAAACTGCATCTTGCCAGACCCCATAAGATTGAAAATGCTCTCCGGATACGGGGTTGTTGAAGAGGAAAATGATCCTTTGTTTTCCGGCTCCTTTGCAAACTCAATGAATTCCTTCCTGGTAGGAGGGATGTTCCATCCTCCCTTTTCAAGACCGCCCAAAACAAATTTTCCTGTCTTCAGCCTTACTGAAATGGAAGAGCCGGAAAGAACTGAAACTTCCTCCACCTTTCCGTTGTAAACCAATGCAATGAAGCCCATGTTGGGATTGGCGTAAAGCTCGTAACCCTTTCCCGTGAGGTTTTTGCTGCTTATCGCATTTCCGACAAAGGACTGAATTACCTCCCTGTCCGGGAGGAAGAACGCGATCTCTCTTGCGTAGCTCTTGTTTACATACAGAACGGCCTTTCCGTTTTCCTCCCCGATTCTGAAAACAAGGGAATAGCTGTTTTCCCTGGCGAAAACATAAAGCTCTGCAAGTAATCTTTTCTTGAATTCCCTTTCGTTTATGCTTAGAGGAACCCTAAAAAAGGCGCCTTTTGCATTCGCCAAATCATCTACGGTGAAGGATTCCACTGGCTTTCCAGCTATCTCTCTCACCTCTTCCTTTACTCTTTGAATCTCTTTCTCAACGCTTTCTGTCTGCGGCATTTGAACTGCTTTTTGCGCCATGTCCTACCTCAATTATATAGCGGAAACATTGCTTAAATATCTTATGATTAGCTTTACTCTCTCTCCTCTGCCAGATATCTCTCGCTTCCGCAAACTGCGATATACTGCCTTTCATGCGGAATTGAAGTGTAATAAACATAATTTGAAATTTGCGGCCTTGCTCCGTAAAACGTGTAAGTGCATCCTTTTCTGTCAAATGAAGCCTGGGTTCCGTCCTCAACAAATATCGGAACATGCTGGTTTCTTTCAACCCCGAAGTTTACATTGACTTCGTCCTCTATTCTCCCGGTTCCGGCCACTTCCACAGGAACCCATTCTCCGTCATAGAATTCGACCCACATGTGCTTTACAAACCTTGTCTCGTTTTCCTTTACCAAAAATCCCTCAACATATCTTGCAGGGATTCCTGCCGATCTAAGAAGAGAGATATAGAGATAACTCAGCTCGTCGCAGTCTCCCTTTCTTGAGCTCAGCATCTCAGCCGGGGACTGGATGTACTCTCCATCCGCGCCACCTTGGTTGAAATATTTGGTGTTGTTCTTCAGCCAGATGAAAAGCCCTCTTGCGACCTCCCATACGTCGTCACCTGCGGACTTCTTGGCCTGCTCTGCAATTGACTTTATTTCCGCATTTTTTGGATCTATAATTTTCCTTTTATTGCCGGCCTGATCTGCCATTGTTCTTTCCTCAAGATAATTCGGCATTAGCGAAGCCGCTTTGCTTATGGACATGTTCTTTCTCTCAAATATCTTTAGTGTGTTTGTCCCTTTCATGTCAACCAAAATATAGAACCTTATTTGATTGTATCTGTTGTTGGTGTTGTCTATTCTGAGGCTTGCAACCCTATTCTCGCCCACATATCTGATTTCTTGCTTTGTTTCAGGAAACGAAACGTTAAGATAGGAGCTGCTCGGGTAGGGCAGCTCGCAGACCAGATCTGTTCTGTACAACGTCCCGTTGTATCCGTACCTAACATAATAGTCTCTCTTGACATCGACGTCATAATAAATGCAATCCCTGACCAAACTGAAATTCCAGTCGTAATCGCCGGGATAGAAAGTAAACGAATAGTTGTAGCTCTTGAATCCTTCTTTGCTTATTTTGATGGTATACTCCCCTGCGGATACGTTTGAAAACTTGAACGCTCCGTCTGAATTGCTGTATGACGAATATGTTTTGTTTGAGATCAATTCTATTTTCGCATCGGGAATCGGCTTTCCAGTAACGGTCAGCACCTTTCCTTCCAAGCTGAAATTTGAAGGCTCTGAAAATATTTCTTCAATCCCAAGGCATCCGAAGATTAAAACCGAGGAAATTAGCAACAAAAGCAAAATTTTATTCATAAAAATATATTATTGGAATGATTTTTAAAACTGAATATGATTATATATTCATCTGCCCGAGTAGCTCAGCGGTAGAGCGCCTGTCTCGTAAACAGGAGGCCGAGGGTTCAAATCCCTCCTCGGGCTTAGGATTAAAAATTCTTCATGGAATATAATAGAGAGTGATACAATGGAAAGAGTCTATAAAATAAGTAAAGGGAAGAAAAAAGAGCTAGAAGCGCTTATGGCAAAGGACCCGTATGCTCCCATATCCTTTGGCAGAATTTCCCCTGTCGTAAAGGAAAAAGATGATGCGATATTTATTTATGTCAAATCGGAAGAAGACGCGGTCTTCAAATTTGTTGAGGAAGAGCTGAAAGCAGTGGAAGGAAAAAGGGCAGAAGAAAAAGAAGAGAAGGAAATAATAGAAATGATACATAAGGAAGAGGAATCTGCGGCCGGGGGATTCGGAGCAATATTCGAGTGAAATCGCGTTAACGAGATGATGAATCTTATGAGTATTGAGAATTTTGGCTGGGCTTTGGCTCTGCCCAAAAGTTCGATGAAATGGGTCTTGAGTTCTGATCAATAAATTAGGGTGTCTAGATGGTAACTTTAAGAGAAATCCTAGGAAACAGGATACGCAAGGAACTTGAAATAAAGGAAAATCAAAGCGTGTCGTTTGCAGAATTGATAACACCTGCGTTTATAGGCGGATTGATAATCGGAATCTTGCTCGGGATACCTGGACTGAACATATTGTTCCCCCTGGTAGCGTTTGGCGGGTATTATGCTGTTTCTCTTGTAAGGGACTACTATGAAAAATACATAACGATTCAAGATGCCATGAAGGTAGGGATTGTCACCGGATTTATCGGAGCGTTTATTGGAACTGCACTAATGATTGTAATCGCAGTTCTGTATGGGGACAGCATTTCGTTATACTGCAGAACTGTATTTGATTATGAAACAGCGAATATAATACTGATACTTTCTGGAATAGATCCGTTTCTCACAATAACAACAATTAAATTCAGATTTGTTGCAAACCTTGCGATAGGCATAGGAATGGGGGGAATCGGAGGGGCATACTTCATTAAAAGGCATGAAGAACGCAAAAAGAAGGCGTGAAAGAAGGATTTATAATATCTTTCCGTCTATATAATAGATAAGCAAATTCAAAGATTTGCAGGGAATTATGTTTTTTTATAGGTGAGAATGATGCCAGAAAACAGACCTTTTGACGTACTTAACGGTGCATTGAACAAGCCTGTCATAATAAGGCTTAAGGGAGGCACCGAGCTCAGGGGCACAATGACTGCATACGACGTGCATATGAACATCGTGCTTCAAGATGCAGAGCAGCTTGAGAACGGCGAAGTGAAGAGAAAACTGGGAACAATGCTAGTAAGGGGAGACAGCATAGTATTCTTCTCTCCCGCATAAGTTTTCTTTATATTTTAACTTCAGCCTAGCGTAAGCTCCGCATATTAATATTTTTAATCTTATTTTACCAATCTTATTTATAGATGGGCCTGTAGCTCAATGGTAGAGCGCATCCATGGCATGGATGAGGCTGCGCGTTCGAGTCGCGCCAGGTCCATAAAGGCGACCAAGGTGATCGAGTGCCTATAAAGATGAAAGCCGCAAGCAAGGAATCGGAAATAAACGAAGAATGGAAAGGGCAGATGGAGTATTTCACTAAGAAATGCAAATTTACAAAGGAAGAGGAAAAGGAGATTATAAAAATTTGCAAAAAGGTGAACCTATCCCCCCAGAGGGTAATCGAAACTATCGGAGTAAACTCTCCTTACGGAAAGCTAAGGGAAGAGGAGATAGGAAATTTAGAAATCGCGATTTCCCACACAAAGGCCAGAATCGCCAATGCTGAGAAAAGGCTTAATGAAATAAAAGGCGAAAGCGGAAAGGAAAGCGGAATTTTGGGGAAAATAAAGGATATGTTTTCAGAAAAAAGAATGTACGAAAATGAGTTGGAAGTCGAAAAAAGAAGGCTTAAGAGATACGGGCAGATAAAGGCTATTCTTGAAGAGATAAAGGGAAAGGACGAAATAATAAGGAAGATAAAGAAAAATACCAATTACAAGTCTAAGGAAGAGATGAATTTCTAGTCTATCGGAGATTAAGGTGTTTGAATGGACTGCATATTCTGCAAGCTTGCAAATATGAAGGAATCGCACATAGCGGATACGGAAAGCCTGTTTGCCGTGTGGGACAAGTATCCCGTCTCAAAGGGGCATGCGATGATCATTCCGAAGAGGCATATCGCAAGCATGTTTGAAATGAATGAAAGGGAGGCTTCTGAAATTCCAGAATTGCTGAATAGAGTAAAGGAAGCGATAGAAAAAAAGTACGATAGGCCAAAGCCGAAAGGATACAACATAGGCTCCAACAACGGAGAGCATGCTGGGCAGGTCATAATGCATCTGCATATCCATGTCATTCCGCGCTACAAGGGAGGCCATGGAATCCAGATTCTCGGAGAAGGAGAGCCGAAGGAATAGAATGAAAAGAAAGCATAATAAGCAGAAATGGTCGCAATATGTGACCGGACACAGCTTTGCATTGTCCCTTGAGCCGGGAGTGTTTACCTGGAACGATCCGAAAAAGATTGCAAAGTCCCTGAAGAGATCTGCTGAGGAGAGCGTTGTAAAGAAAGGAACATCCTTTCAGTCAGCAATGTCCATGCTGAATTTTTATATTAACAGGGCCGGAAGGAAGTTGAAGCCGGAAAGAAAAAGAATACTTGAAAGAGCAAAGGACGAATTAAGAAAAATTTTTGGGAGGGAAAAACGCGCTACTCGCCTATGACCTTCACTACAACCCTTTTTCTTCTTCTGCCGTCGAATTCCATATAGAATATCTGCTCCCACGGCCCCAAATCTAGCTCTGCGTTTGTAACCGGAATAACCGCCTGATGATTGATGAGGGTTCTTTTCAGATGCGCGTCTCCGTTTGTTTCGCCTGTCCTGTGGTGTTTGTAATCCCCGGCCGGCGCAAGCCTTTCCAGCCATTCCATTACGTCTTGCTTCAATCCGCTCTCTTCGTCATTGACCCATATTCCTGCTGTTATGTGCATTGCGCTTACAAGGCAAAGCCCTTCCTTTATCTTGCTCCTCTTTACAATTTCTGAAATCTGCCCGGTGATGTTCACTATCTCCCTTTCCTTCTGCGTGTTAAACCATAGATATTCTGTAAAGGATTTCATAAAAGCACCTGTTCTGGCATTGAAATATTAAAATTTAAAAATACAAGATACAATATATATCTGCTAATTGTCTATCGCGGCCCTGTAGTCGAATGGTTAAGACGCCACCCTTACAGGATTCTTGCAATTTTGCAAAAATCTAGGCAAGGTGGAGACTCGGAGTTCGATTCTCCGCGGGGCCACTATTTTATGCCTTCAGTCAGGGACTTCAATCTGCTAACTAAAGATTCTAATTCGAAAGATGTCTTGATTCTGTCGAATATGTTTTCGTATATTATGCAATTTGAAAACTCCCTAGAAATCCCACTAAAGCTTTTTCTCTTCGAAACGTTCAATATGTTTCTAAGCCCTTTAGCATTTTCGCTATTGTTTGAACCGAGCCATTCGATGATAAGCATGTTTATCTCGTTCCTTTCCTTTATAAAATCGGATCCTCCGAATGCCTTGAGGATTGAAAACCTGATAAGCCCCATTTGCTCAATATTGCCGAATGCAGTATCGTATCCCGATGGAAGAATATGGTATGTGTTTCCGTTTTCTTTAACCTGAAATATGTGCTCAAAATCCTTCATTTTTACATCCTTTTGAAACTGCAAAAGAAAGTTGGAGTAGTCTCCGTCTTCTATCGCCGCCGCGATTGCATAGGCTGGGCCTACATCAAAATTCATCTTCTCAGACTCTATGTATTTTTTGTATTCGATCAGATTCTTCAGGCCGGCCATATAGAAAGTATCCACCTTTGAATTGAGATTGTCCTTGTGTGAAAATGTGCAGACAACTCCGGTCCTAGTGCCGCATCGTATTGGAACGCAAACTCTCCTGTAGTCTGCGAAATCAGAAAAATCAGACGCCTCTTCCACCAAAAGCTTCCTCTCCAACTCGGGAAAGCGAGATGCGTTTGACTCTGCATTAAGATTCTGCTCCTTAACCTTTTGTGCGAACATTCTGTCTAACCCTTCGGTAATCGTCTCGCCTCTCTTTGGTCTGATATAGTATAAAATGAAAACTATTTAAATGTTTAATTGCTGCCTGTCAGAAAGTGGTTAAAGAATCTGGAAATCAACAACGACTTCTATTATGTCCGGAGAGTAGTCTCTCACAACTCTTGATTCGATTATTTTTATTTTCCTTCCCTCCCTCTCTGCCGCCTCCATGACCACTCTTTCGGCACTCTCAATCGAATCAGTGAAATAGTAGAAATGAACTGTTCCTCCTTTCTTTGCAAGATGAAATGCAACATCAAGAAACTGGTCTGCGGACATGGGAAGCGGCATCACTACCCTATCTGCGATGCGCCAGTATTCTTTTGTTTTCAGATCCCTCGCATCCCCTGGAATCGGAATAACGTTTGAAACCTTGTTGAGCTTGATGTTTTCAACAAGATACCTGTATGCATCTGGATTAAGCTCATTCGCATAGACCGATGCGCTAGGATGGTTTTTAGCGATGATTATTGCGAATGGGCCAACGCCGGCAAACGGAACGAAAACCGTCTCCTTTTCTTTTATCAAAGAGCTTATTCTCTTGCGTTCAAAGCTTAGTCGAGGCGAATAATACGCCTTTGAAACGTCAAGCTTAAACCTGCAGCCGTGCTCCTTGTGGATTGTGATTGTTGACCTGTTTCCTGCGACTACTTTAAACGAGCGTATTCTAAACGGCCCTTTGATTCCGCCTGTTTTGACTGCGACTGTCTTTATGTTTTTCTGGTTTGCCATTATGTCTCTTGCGATTTTCTTTGCTGCTTTCTCCCTTTCCGTTTCCGGCTTATCCCTGAATTCCTTCGGCAGCTCGAATATGGCGATCTCTCCAATCATGTCAAACGGAGGCAATTCCACTTTCTTGGATTCTTTTTTCTTTAGCCTTTTTCTGACTACCGCATGCTTTACTTTCAAATCCTTAAGCGCTTCCTCTGCGATTTCCGACTCTGCCAGCGGAAAGAATATTTTGTCTCTTGAGGAAGCCGGATTATAGCTAAAGTTGATTATTCCCCTTGAGATTAGAAATTTCCTTGCTTTTTCAGCGTCCTTTTTGCTGACCGCAACAGCCAATACCATGAAAACCACGAGCTTAATGCAAGATGCAGAATGAAGCCGATTATTCGATATGCTCTTTCACTTCTTCCATTCTCTTTTTTATCAACGATACTACTTTCTTTTCGATTTCTTCCTTTGATCCTTCGTTTATTATCCTGACATTCGCCTTCCTTAAGCAAGCGCTAAGATTTACTCCGTAGTCTATTGTCCCTCCGTGCTCGCTTTCCTTATCCTCGATCTTTCTGTCTTCCCTTCCCTTGAATTCTATCTCGTCGCTTTTCCTAAACGCTTCAAAATCCACTGCTTCCTCTCCCTCTCTCTTCCTTTGCAGCGCCCTTTCGTACCTTGTTTTCACGTCAGCATCCACAAAGATCAGGTAGAAGTAGCGCTTGAATGTCTGCCTTAGCGCCTCGGCTTCCCAGGGATTTCTTATCGAATCTATTACTATTACGTCATAATCCAGGACCTTGTCTCCTAGAGACTGAAATTTTTTTATTGCAAGCTCTGCAAGTATTCCTGGCCCGTTTTTTAATCTGAGCTCGTCTGCCAAATCCCTAAGGTTGTCTCTTGTCTTTTCAATTCCTCTCCTGTCTGCCTCCTCCCTTAGCATGTCTGACAGTCCAATGTCATATGTTTTGAAATTTTTCTTGATAATCTCCCTTATCAATCCCTTCCCGCTTAGCATTGTTCCCGAGAGACCCACGTAAATGACCATAGCATCACTTATGCTGAACAAATCGGGAATCAGCTTTTAGTATGCTTAACCTCTTCCTCCTCGATTCCCATCCTCTCCGCTATTTTTCTTGTCCTTTCAAGAAGCACTTTCTGCTCTGCCGCTGCGACTATCTTTCTTGTTCTTTCGATTGCATCCGGATTGACCGAAATGCTTGTGGCGCCGAACTCGACAAGCCTCTCTGCGATTTCGGGATAAACGGAAGGTGCTTGGCCGCAAATGGAGACCGTAACGTTGTGCTTTCTGCATACCTTTGTGACGTGCTGAATTGCCCTTAAGACCGCAGTGCTTCTCTCATCGAACTCTGATGCTATAAACGCGTTGTCCCTATCTAGGCCAAGAATAAGCTGGGTAAGATCGTTGCTTCCGATTGAAATCCCGTCTATTCCCGTCTGGCACATCTCCTCTATCATGAATACGGTGCTTGGCACCTCTACCATTATCCAAAGCTTAAAGTCCTTTGACTGGTGCAGTCCCTCTTCTTCCAGCATTTTCTTTATCTTGACAACCTGTTCTGTTCTTCTTACAAAAGGAATCATCAGCCATAAGTTCTTTAGCTGAAATTCCTCCCTTACCTTCTTGATCGCCTTCAGCTCCATCTTGAACAGCTCTGGTTCCCTTATGTACCTCATTGCCCCCCTGTACCCTATCATTGGATTCTCTTCTCTTGGCTCAAATTCCTCTCCGCCCCTGAGATTCCTGTATTCGTTTGTCTTGAAGTCTGTCGCCCTATATACCACCGGCCTCGGATAGAATGCGCCAGCAATCCTTGCTATCCCCTCCGCAAGCCTTTCTACGAATTCTTTCTCCCTTCCTTCCCTTAGCATCTTTTTAGGATGCTCCCCTATCGATGCAATCATAAATTCAGCCCTGAGCAATCCCACTCCGTCGACTTGAAGCTTTGCTATTTTTTCCGCAATTTCAGGCTCTGCCAGGTTAACATAAATCTTTGTTGCCGTTACCGGAAGAATCTCTCCTGAAATGGTGGCTGGCTGCTTAGGCGTCTCTGTCAAATCAACCTTTCCTTCGTAAATCAATCCCTTAATCGCATCGACGGTTATTAGCGTTCCGTTCTTAAGAACTGAGGTTGCCTTTTCTGTTCCTATGACTGCAGGAACTCCCAATTCCCTGCTTACTATTGCAGCATGAGAGGTCAATCCGCCCTCATCCGTAATGATTGCCGACGCCTTTCTCATTGCCGGAACGAAATCCGGTGTTGTCATCTTAGTTACCAGAATCTCTCCCGACTGCATGGAAGGAAGCTCGGAAATGTCTAATATGATTCTGACTTTCCCCGTCGCAAAGCCGGGGCTTGCGGGCAAACCCTTAAGAATGATCGACCCTGATGTTTTCTCCTCCATTTTCTCCACCTTTTCCTCCTTTACCATTGTCGGACTCCCTTGAACTGCTGGCTGCTCGAGCTCTTTTTCTTCCATTTCTCTCACAAATTTTTCCTTCACTTCTTTTTTCAAAGTTGTGACAGGCCTTGACTGGACGATGAAAATCTTATTTCCTTCAATCGCCCACTCGATGTCTTGCGGCCACCTGTAATGCTTCTCTATCTCCCGCCCTATCTTTGCCAATTCGACTATTTTATCGTCGCTCAGCTTCTGCACCTTTTGGTATTCTTGCTTTATCCCGACCTTTACGTTTGCATTCTCAGACCTCACAAGCATCCATTCCTGTCTTGCCACGTGTTTGCTTACGATGTCAAGCGTATCCTTATCGACTACATAGGTATCTGGCGTTACTGCTCCTGAAACGACAGTCTCTCCAAGGCCGAAAGCCGCCTCTATTACCATTCTGTTTGGATCCTGCGTCACGGGATCAACCGTAAAGAAAACCCCTGATTTCTCTGACTGGACCATATGCTGGACGACGACGGCTATTTTCACTTTGGAATGCTCGAATCCCTGCTGCACCCTGTAATATATGGCCCTTGGAGTGAACAGGGACGCCCAGCATCTCTTTACTGCATCCAATAACGCCTGCTCCCCGTAAACATTGAGAAACGACGCCTGCTGCCCGGCAAAAGATGCGCTTGGGACGTCTTCGGCGGTTGCGCTGCTCCTTACCGCCACGTATTCGATCTTTGCATTTGTTTTTTCCTTCAATTCCAGATATGCCTGGACCAATTGGCTTTTAATCTCTTCAGGCATTTCGTACGAGAGAATCGCCTCGGATATCTTTTTGGACGCCTCGTTAAGCTTGTTCGTATCCTCTACGTCGAGCCTGGAAAGAGTGCTCTCTATCAATTTGTCTATTCCATGCTCGGTTATGAATTGGAAGTAAGAATCGGCTGACAGCACAAATCCTGGCGGGATCGGAAAACCTGCATTTGACATCTCTCCAAGATTGGCGCCCTTTCCGCCGGCAATAGGAAGATTGCCTTTATTTAATTCCTCAAACCAGTACACGTGCTTCATAAGATTAGTTAGAGAAGAATGTTTTTAAACAATTTGAATTTGCAAGAATGAAAGAATAAAATAAAAAAGAGATTAGCTGTATCTTACAACGATCTCTATCTCTTGCGTTTTAATAAACTCAGGAGATCCCACCGGATAGTATTTGATTATGAGCTTGTCCTTGAATGTATCCTTTCCTGGTTGCGGAGACTGCAATGCTGAAGAAGAGCTTGCACAATTAAATGTTAATACTCCGCTGCTTCCCGGCGTAATTATTACACCTGCAGGATCTACCTTTGTTCCGCATTGGACTGAACTGATGTTATACGCAACTGCGCCAAGATTTCTCAGGCTTATCTTAACAAAGTTAGAGGAATTTATTGTGTACTTGTCTTGCTCGCATTGAAACGGGGTTGTTACTTGGCATGTTTCAACCTGTTGCGGCCTTACCAGGTAAACCAGTATTCCCATGATTGCAAGTACTATCAAAATTGCCCAGCCATATGTCATTAGGTATTCCATGGCTGCCTGACCTTTCCTAATAGCCATAATTTCACCTTATAAATACTTTATAGATTAAATTTAAAAACCCTAATAATTTTATGCCCTGGCTTTAGATGTATAATAATCGCAGTACCTGGAAATTACGCATCTGTCGCACAAAGGCCTTGCCTTGCATATATTCTGGCCGTGCTGGACAAAAAGCTCATTGATGTATCTCCACTCTCTTTTCGGAATTACCTTGTAAAGCATTTGCTCTGTTTTCTCTGGCGTCTTGGTGTTTACTATTCCGATCCTGTTTGAAACCTTGTGCACATGCGTATCGACCGCAATGTAGTCTTTCTTCCCGAATGCGTATGTAAAAAGAATGTTTGCAGTTTTCCTTCCGACCCCTGGAAGAGAAAGAATCTCTTCATAGTTTTCAGGAACTTTCCCTCCGTATTTTTCCGTCAAAAGCTTGCTTATTTCTTTAATCCTTTTCGCCTTAACGTTGTACATTCCTACATCCCTAATGCATTCTCTTATCTCTTTGACGCTTGCATTTGCAAGCCTATCTGGTGTATCGAACTTTCTAAACAGATTTCTGCTCGCCATTATCGTCCTTTCGTCCCTTGTTTGATGCGAAAGGACTGTTCCTATCAAAACCTTAAACGGCTCTTCGCTTATGTTTGAGCCGTTGAATTCATCAGGATACTCTTTCTTAAGCAGGCTTATGATTTTTAGAACTGTTTTCCTTGATTTCATGCAATCTATTCAATATAAAGGAATAAATAGTTTTTTCATTTATGTTTAGTATGGCTAAAATCAAGATTATTGCGAATGAGCCTGCCCTTATAATCGAAAGCAAAAAGGAAAAAACATTGGTCATCGGAGATCTGCACATCGGAATCGAAGCGCAGTTAGGGACTGAAAAGATCGCAAAAAAAGCAATAAATGACCTTGTTGAAAAAATAATAAAGCTTATAGAGGAAACAAAATCTGGGAGCGTTGTGCTTGTCGGAGACATAAGGCATAAATTACCGAAAGAAAAAGAATATTGGCAGCAGCTGAGTGAGGAAGAGGAGGTTGAGCACAGAATCTCAATTGAGATTCCCGAGATCCTTTTCAGGCTTAAAAAGCATGCCGATGTTAGGATTATACCTGGAAACCACGACGGGGGCCTAAAGAGCTACTTTGAAACCGCAGAAGAGATCACCATAGAAAATATAGGGATAGTCCACAGCCACAAATGGCCTTCGAAAGAGATGATGGAAGCCATTGACACCCTAATCGTGGCTCATTCCCACCCTGCAGTGATATTTAAGGACCAATTCGGATACAAGACAAAGCAGAAGGCATGGGTAAAAGGAACTCTGGATTCAAAAGAATTAAAAACCCAATATCCCAATATTAATAAGGACATTTCTGTTATCATCCTTCCAGTTTTCAATCCTTTGATAACTGGCTCCCCGATAAACGAAAAGGAAAAATTCCTGGGCCCTTTGTTGAAGGATAGAATTATGAAAATAAACGAAATTGAGGTTTTTCTGCTGGACGGAACGCAGATAAAAATATGATTATTTCACCGCACAGGAGGTTATAAAATGGGAAGAGGAAAAACAACATTAGTAAGATGCAATGCTTGCGGACGTAGCGTCCCGAGAGGAAAGGCGGTGGTTGACTACAGGCCGATAGTTTATACTACGGATCTCAGGAGCGCTGATGATTTGAGATATATGGAAAAGCGGAAGGTTTACTACTGCGTATCCTGTGGAAAAAGCCTTGGAGTATACGAAAGAAAGAAGAAACAGCAGAGAAGATTCTGATCAGCATTTCTTTTTTTAAATGCTTTTGTGCTTAAGATTTTTAAGCAGTTAGTGCATATTATATTCAGTGCGGGGTTCGCATAACCTGGTAGTGCGCTGGTCTCGAATTTCTGTTTTACCCTAATTAAACAAAGGGAAAACCAGTTCCCGAAAGGGTATATGGGTTCGAATCCCATACCCCGCGCTTTTTTAAACTCATATAAGAATGTCCATGAATATGTGCGAAAGATAGCCTACGAACCCCCAGAACGCAATTATCATAGCTTCGCTAAAGCCGAAAAATGAGGCTGCCGCAAAAACTAAAAAGGAATACATCAATGAAGCGAATATTCTATGTATCGGGCCCCTGTGTTTTGGAATGAGCGACTCGATAAAAGAAGTGATTACCGACGCAATAAAAACAGAAATTGCGAATACTAAAAATAATACGGCTGTATCCTTAGATAATATTGAGGAAATGTCCACACTTATTTTAAAATAGTTTGACAATGTAAGATAGATTATAATCAGCAATGCTATTATGGTCAGCCACCTGAAAAAATTGCGAATCTTGCTCTTTTTATGATCTATATCTGGTATTAAGGAACCTAAAACTGTTGCAACCACTGCTGCAAACAATACGTTCTGCTCCATTCCTGAATTTGTTAATATGCATAAGATACCGAGTAGTATGCCTATTATTGAATGAACTATCCAATTTCCCATTCCTAACACCGGCTAAGATGATAGTAGTTTGCAGAGATAAAAATAAAAATGTATAGAAACAATATATTATAGGTGGGAGTTTGGTTAAAAGAAGAAGGTTCAGTTTTTTTGATGATGATTTTGAGAGAATGATTGAAAGAATGATGGAAGAAATGACGAGAGGATTTGAGGATTTCGATGAGCTTGAAAGGAGGGCAAGAGAAGGAAAGTCATTTGTAAGGGGATTTTCCATTACGATAGGTCCAGACGGCAAACCTATAATACAGGAATTCGGAGACAAACCGCAGATGACTCCAAAAGGGCTTGAAGAAAAAAGAGAGCCCCTTGTCGATATAATCAATGAGAAGAAAAACATAAAGATAATTGCAGAACTGCCCGGGGTAAGAAAGGAAGACATAGATTTAAACGCCACAGAAAAAAGTCTTGAAATAAAGGTAGACGCTCCGGAAAGAAAGTACTACAAGAAACTTGAACTTCCTGCAAAAATAAAGCCTGAAACAGCTGATGCTAAGTATAATAACGGTGTTTTGGAGGTTACTATCGAAAAGATAGAGCCTTCCAAGGAAGACGAAAAGAAAAAAAGAATAAATATCAAATAAACAAGAATGAGCATAAAAAAGAGGTGATATGATGATAAAGGGTTCCCCAGATATTCAGGTATGGATTTCAACTGCATTGGTATTTGGTCTTATTGCAGGTATTCTTGGAGTGATTATGCTAATGACAGGCGGTCAGATATCTGTTCTGACTGTTTTCTTTTTCAGTCTTATCTTTTTAGGGATACAATGGTATCTTGGACCCATAATAGTTAGATGGGTAAGCGGCGCAAGAGAAGTTTCCGTTTCAGAAGCTCCTGAGCTTCATGCCGCATTAGAAAGAATAGCAAAGCAGTCTGGGATTCCAAAGCCAAAGCTGTATGTTGTAGAGAGCCCGATACCAAATGCATTTGCATTCGGAAGAGGGAAAAGCGACGCTGGGATAGCAATTCATACTGGATTGCTAAGAAGGCTTGACAAGCAAGAAGTGGAGGCAGTGATTGCTCATGAAGTCGGCCACATTAAGCACAACGATGTCATCATAATGACGATAGCAAGCGTAATACCTGTTTTGTTATACTATCTAGTTGTCGCATACATGAGCGGAAGAGACGAAAGGCCGAATCCCATAGCTGTCTTTTTAGGTGCAATCCTTGCAAGACTGCTCGGTCAGTTAGTGGTTCTCTGGCTTTCAAGGCAGAGAGAATACTACGCAGATGCGCACAGCGCATACATCATGAAGGATTCTATGCCGCTTGCAAGGGCATTGGTCAAAATAACATACGACATTCCAAAGGAAGGGGCTAACGAATCGCTGAGTACTTTGTATGTTGCAGAACACGGCGCTGTTTCGACAAATCTGATTAGCGCGGTATCAAAAAACGATCCGAATGCCATTCTAGCTGCGGTTGAAAAGGAACCGGACAACCCTCTAGAGATAATAAGTACTCACCCAAGTCTAAAGAAGAGAATTAAGGCTTTGTTTTCTTAGTGTATGGTTAAAAGCAAGAGGTTATAGTATGTTGACAATCAAACATTACCGAAGGCCGATAGCGGCAATAAGCATAACTGGGGAGAGGTCTAGAATCACCCCTTCAGTGCTTGGAAAATTTCTTAAACCGCTGGCGGATAAAAAGATTCAAATTTATGCGATTTCCACAGGAGAAAAAGAAGTGATAATTTTCATAGACGAGGCGGAAAGCGACAAGGCGATCTTATATTTGACAGAAGAGGCCGCCGAAAGTTCATTCGAAAGCATAGCTGTAAGAAGGGGGCTCGGTATGATAAGCGTTAACGGCCCTGAGCTGGTTACCACTCCGGGCTTGCTGAATAAGCTTACTGCCCCTCTTGCAAAGCAAAGAATAAACATAGTCGCTGTAACCTCTGCTTTTGACTCAATAATATTCTTTTTCGACACTAAAGACGCTGAAAAAGTGTTCAGGTTCTGGGAGAACTATGTCCCAGAAAAGATAGGCATATTTAGAAAGGCAAGGGAGAAATTCGGAGGAATATTAAGAACGATAATACCTAAGAGATGAAAGCTGCTTTTTATTGTTTTTGCCGCATTTAATCATTTGAAGCCGCAGGCAATCCTTATTGCAACTGCGTCGTTCAGTACTTGTTTTACATTGGGATCATAAACGAATTGGTCTACACCTGTCGGCGGTGTTCCGGGCTGGGTTGGCTGGGTTGGTTGAGTTGGTGAAGTTGGCGTTTCGGGTGGAGTGGGTTTTCCTGGCGGTGTTGGAGGTGTTGGCGTTGGAGGTATCGTAGGCGTTTGGTATTTGCACATTTGATCATAAAGCTGGCAATAGCTTAACAATTTATAATCCTTGCAAAGCGCCATATACAGGTCGCATTGCGCTGTTTGCAGATAAGCTGATTTTGAATTCGTGGAAGAAGAGGCGAAAGACAATGAAATTTGTTTCGAATCGCTTTCCTCGGCCATTTGAATCGGGGAGTATCTGTTGAATTCTTGATTATATGAAGATTCGCCCTTAAGTGTTCCGTAGGCAATGAAATAAGCAAGATCGCCATCGCCTATGCTCGTTTTTTTGCTTATGGTTTTGTTTTGGTAGTATGCCATTGTTTCGGCAAGACAGCACAGATCTTTCTGCTCATCATTTGCATATGCGTTGCATTTAGTTCCGCAATGTTTCTCGTACTGCTGAATTTGGCTAAACTGAGATTGGTAATATCCCAGTTTCTGAAGAACCGCCATATAAAGTGACGAATCTATGAAATGCTTTGCCGCCATATTTTGGATGGTGAGATTGTTTTTTGCACAAATGCCGCTGGAAGAGGTGCCTGCATTAAATCTGCTAAGATCTAGGGCCATCTTTGCGCTGCATGACTCGTCTTTTTTAGCATTAAGGGAAGGCAATGCGCTGTAATTTATCGGCTCGTAAAACATTCTAATCGGAGCGTTGTATTCTCCGCATAGGGAAGGTTTGTCGCCTTGCTTTGAGAAAATTGCATACGATGCAAAATTCCTGGCCGTTCCTCCCGGGGAATAGTAAATTGTACAGAAAAATCCGAGCGATTTATATGCGTCAGATGGAAGCTGGGAAGCGTCTGGAGCGATGACTGCGATGACTCCAGAAGATGTCAGCTCTGGAATGTACTTAATGAGATATTCGTAAAATCTTGCGATCGAATTGTTTGTCCATTCGCAAGTATTGGCCGAGTTTCTTCCTTCCCTACCGTGAGCGATGACTATTACTGGTTTGTGATATCTTTCGGTTAGATTTTGGGCAAACCACTTTATTGAGTCTGTTTCGTTGTTGATTACAATGAACGGATCGCATGAGCTAAAGGAACTTATGTTGACTGTAAATGCTATGACGTCAATGCTTTCCCAAACCAACAAACCAGAAGAACGGTATGATTCTATCGTGTCGAAATCCCCGTACTTTATGGTTGCGGTGATTATGCAGTTGCTGCATGTGCTATTTAGCTGAGAAAATGCGGCTGTGGGCGGTACTATTGATGGGTCGAAGCTGGCTTTGCTGTATTCATAGCCTGGCGAAATGAAGACCGGCCCCATTTTGCTAAGCATGTTGCCTAAAAGAGATGTGTCCATTGCAACCTTTCCGTATTTATAAAACGGAATGGTTCCAGACTTTAGAATGCATGACTGCATATTCAAAAACTTGGTTTTGAACGGTGCTTCATTTCCCACTTTAGGAATTTCTGATATGTCGATGAGGTTTATGCCTAGATTTCCGTTGCATTTTGCGAACATGTCTTCTCCTGCGGATACCGTATCTCCCACGCCCACCATTGTGGACTGAACAAATTCGCTATTTGAACTTGTCAATCCGTATTTTCCAGTAAGCATGTCAAGAGTATTTTTGTCTTTCTGTGCCTCAACGTTAAAACTCTTAAATTCGCAATTCTTTATATTAGGATATTCTACTCCTGTAAAAATTCCTTTGAACCAATCCCAAATAGATTGAATTTTTGACTCGTATTTGCACACCATGGCCGTGCATTCGTTGACTGAAGAATACTTCTGCTCAAGATATTTCACTTGCTCCACGGTAAGATAGCTGCTCATTGGCTCTGCCTTCTTAATGCAGCCAGACAGCAAAATAAAAAAGATTGCTAACACTGAAAAAAGAAATAATTTTTTGCGCATATACGATCACTCTTTGTCCTTATCATCTTTTGAATTTTCCTTCTTTTTCCCTTTATACTCGATTAGTTTTTTTGATTCGTATCCGATTTGTTTCTTTTGCTCATAGCCGATAAGTTTCTTCTCCTCATAGCCGATCTGTTTCTTTTCATCATAGCCCAACTTATCGGGACTGTAAGTTCTTATGAAGTATTCGGCATAGTCGAGCGCTGCCTTCTTGCCTTCCCAATCCGGCTCGCCCCGGAGGATAATCTTCTCTGTCTCCATCTTTTGCAAGGCTTTCTCAACTCCGTAATAGCCGATCAGCTTCATATCTAAGTTGTAATATTCCTCCTTTGGATCTATCCTCAGATACCATATGTCATTGAACAGCTTTTCGAAAACAGTCCTTCCGACTTCTTCGTCTTCAAAATATCTAATTCTTTCTTTTGCAAATTCAACCGTGTGCTCTTTCATGAAGGGAGAGATATACGCGTTGTACAAAATTTCGAAATTTATTTCTGGATCGTATTTGATTGCGATTATATCAAATATCTTCTTTGCCGACTCCTGATCCAATTTTGGATAGTCATGGCTATAAGGAACTCTTCCTGAATTGATGTCAGCAAAGTAATCGGCTGCCTTTTTTGACATAACTCCAAACTCTATGATTGTCTTCAAAGCGGTCTGCTCAATATCCGTTGTTTCTTTCTTGTGATACTTTTCATATTCAGAATAAAAGTTGTTTATTGAGTTATTCAAGCTCTCTCTTGCTTTGGCAATTTCGCTCAAAAATGAATCATGAAGCTTTACGCCTGTTTGATGGTGCACATCTGCAAGTTCTTTAATTTTCTCCTCGTCGCTTTTGTTTTTTAATTGCTCGATTAAGGAGCTAAGCTTTTTGTATTCCTCTGATTCAGCGCTGAGCGAATTCAGCTTGTTCTTTAACTCATTCAGATAATAATCAATCCCTAAATCCTTTATGCTTTCCTTGATTATCTCCTTGTTTTTATAGATTTCCTTTATATGATTAAGCCTTTCTTTTTCTGGTTCAAGCAGGTTTAATATTTTGTAGTATTTGGCTTTCTCTTCCCCGGATAGCGAATCGAACTTGTTTGAAACTATATTCAGTACCTTTATTGCTTCCGCTATGTAAAGGCGCTCTAATTCTATTTTAGCAAGAAAAACCGAATGCACCCTGTTTTCCGCTTCTATGTCTTTTATTCCCATTGCATCGGTCGAGAATATTGAATACTCCTTGATTTCCTTGATATTAAGCTTTGCATTCCTTGGATCATTGATATATTGAATTAATGAAGACAATATCTTGCTGTCAATTGTGTCTTTTGTCTCCTTAAACCTATCGATAATAATATCGTTGAGGCCGATGGATGAAATCAATGCCTCTGAAGACATTGCTCTTAGGTCTTTTTCATATGTTTGTATCTCTCTCGTATATCTCTCTATATCGCGATCTATCTTCTTCTCCATTTCCTGGAGCCTCCATTGCTCCCCTTCTGTTTTTAGCCTGTTCTTAAGTTCCTGTAGCTTTGCTTTCGCTTTTTGTTTGCTTAGAAGCTTTCTGTTGGTGCTGTTTATCATTTTAATCAGCTTTGGTCTAACTGCCGCTGCTTTCTCTGCTATCTTTGCAGTTGCAAACACTGAAGTGGTGTTGTATAGTGATTTTATTTCCCTTCTCTCTTGCGGAGACAGGTATTTCTCAGTGGTGTTTAGAGTCTTAAGAACGCTTATGTTTAAATTTCCTTTCCAGTACATTCTTCCTAAGAAGGCGGTTGTTCCTGCCAATGCTGAGGATGCGGCTAATATCGCTTTTCCTTTCCCTTCAAATTTTAATTTTTGGGCCTTGGGCGATTTAACCCCCTTTATTTTTGGAGTGGTTATATCTAAAATGCTAGTTGGGTCTCTTCCTGAAGCATAGAGCGCAGCTATGGAGACGCCTATTATTATAAATAGAATTATCCAGCTTGCATCGATTAGATCCTTCAAAGGCGGAGACGAAAATGAACCTGTTATTGCAAAGGAGCCTTGGGTTCTGACATGGGTCTCATCTCCTTCATAGACAAAGCGGATTTCCCTATCTGTCGCGGCTGTCGCTCTGGCCACACAACTTCCAACTCCATTTTCATCTGTTTTCATTATGCAAAGCAGCTCCCTTACATTCTCGTCATAAGAACTTATAGAATAGACTTTTATTTCCTGGCTTGGCAAAGGAGAATAATCAAATTTGCTAACAAGCTGGGACGGGTCTGCTTTCCCGGTCTCTATCTGGTCTTTCAGCGTCTGACTAGATTCCGGAATGTAAATTGAAACAAGCTTGGCTGAAAAATTATAGTTATCGTTGTCCAGCTTAAGGTAATTCAATTCCAATAGAAGGGTCTGCGTCTTTACTTGTGCAGATATGAATGCGAGAAGCTGCAATGTAAAAGCCAATGCCAATATGATAGTGCGCGCCTTCATTCAAACACCATTGATTTTATTACGCTTATTTTATATATAAACTTTTTATCTGCTATGAATCATATCAATTTGACTAATCCTTCTGCAAACTCTTGGATGTCTGCGTTCAGCACCATTCCGAATGACTTTATGAAAGTGTATGTTAATACTGCGGCTAAGAATGGAAACACGAATCCAAGCATTATCAGCTCGGTTATTAGCCTGTTTATCTGCTCGTTCAACACGCTAGCAACCGATATTTTTTCTGTAAACGGAGCCTGTATCATTTTGAAAACTGTAGTTGTGGTGGAAACGATTAAATCCGGAACTAGGGTTCTGACGCATGTCAGCGGAATATTCGCCTCCTCCCCGCTTATGAACACCTTTCCTAATTGGGTATTCCCTTGGGAAGAAATAACTATGAACAGGCTGTAAGATATCGGATACACGAAATACAACCCTATTGCTATGGCGATCAGGAGATTTCCTATAGACCTAACGAATGGAAAAGACCTTAAAACCAAACCTGCAGGCAAAAATATTGTGAGCATGGTGCTCTGTATGAAACTAAGCAGATGCTGTTGGAAATATATTGAATATATCAAATAGGCCAAATTCGACATTGCCTTCTGTAGAGAAGTTATTAATAGACCTATCCCTGCGATTGCGGTCTGAGACAGAGGCCCTTTTGATGTCAAAAATGAAAACATGTCTTTTATTTTGCTGTCCGGAACCTTCGAAAGGTCTGCTCCCTTTTCCTTGCTTAGAGAAGAAACCGCCATCAAAGGAAAGGCGGCGCAGAAGGCCTCCTGGTACCTCATCCTAGCGATTACAGCTGAGCTGTCAAGGTAAAATTTCGCAACGACAAACGGGGAGTATCCCGAACTTGCGGCGTAGGCCTTTAAATTCTGCATGAATGGCGAGTCCCCGAGATTTAGTGACAGGAGGTAGACATACTGGCCCGATTTTACGGCAAGTATATCTATCACAAAGATCATGAAAACGACTAAAAACAAGGACGAAATCGCGTAAAGAAATTCATATTTCGCAATCTTTTCAAGATCGCTGGATGAGAACAGTTTTGAGAGCATGAATGAAAGCGCTGAATAGCTGAAGCCGATAAACACTGCAACTATTGCCAAAAGTTCCCATGGAAAGCCTGAAGACTGCCATACTGCTTGGAACTGCTTTCCGACTTCGCTTTGCAGCTGGGCGTTTATGAATGGAATTAAAAGCATGAATACTATCGGCAATATCTTGGTGAATCTCATCTTATCTTCCTTTTTGCATTTATACTTATATTGAACATAAATATTAAATCATATTAGTCTCCATATTTCAGCTATCTCTATTTCTGCGCCAAATGTTTCAGACAAGTCTGAAACTGCTTTTGAAATCAGTGTTATGTTTAGGAGCGGAAGCAATACGCCAAGTATAAATACCAAAACTATCGGCGCGATTATCAAATCATAAAGCAACCCCAATGACACCTTTTCTTTGCCCAAGTCTAATTCCGAACTTAGAAATTGCTCAACAGTGCTTTGGTCTAGCACCGCTTTTGCAGTGGTCATGCCTGAAACCGAAACCTCATAATTCGAAGAGACGTAACTGCTCGGCTCTTTGCTCAGATAGTTTGCATAATTCGCAAGTATGATCTGCTTATCCTCTTCATTTACTAACGTTTTCTTGCATACTTTATTCGGTGCGACTCCGCCGCATGAATTGGAGATGCAATCGCTATCGGAATTGCATCTTTCGCCAAGCTTCAGTTTAGGCGCGCATATGGTTTGCAGGTCGCCTGTAGTCTCGCTCACTGAAGGAATGCATCGCCCGGATATGCATTCGCTGTCGCTTTTACATAACTCGTTGCTTGATTTGGCGAATGCGCATAATCCTGTTGACTCGTTTCTTATGAATCCTGGGCAGCATATCGGATTGTTCGAGCCTTCTATGCCGCATTCCAAGCATTTCCTACCTGTCGATGTCAAGGCGCATATGCCCGATTTGCATTCGAAATTTGAATTACAAAATTCCCCGGCCTTCTTCATCGGCTTGCATATTTTGAACCCTGGCGGAGAGGAATATTCGCACATATGCGAATAGCAATCGCTGTTGTCGATGCATTGTAATTGAAGCGGTTCGAAGCTTAGATCTGGCGGTGTGAAAACCTGCATTATCATGTTGTTGAATAGCAGCACTATCGGCACAAATACATACAATCCGATTCCTAATCCTATCAGTGCGCCTCCGAACTTTCTAAATGGATATAGCGAACGGAAAACCATCCCGACAGGTATGAAAAACATTAGGGAAAGATACGGTATTATAGCAAGTATGTTAATCTGAGTTATTGTTACAACGTATGCAAATACCAATGAGCCGAACAAAAGGAAGAGCGAATCAGAAAAGAACGAAATTGGATCGGAGATCCAGGAAAGCAAAGTTCCCGTCTTTTGGTAGCCTTCTATCTCGGTACTGCTGACCAGGGAAAGTATTGAGGCTGCAATTGCAAGGTTTATTGTTGTTTTTTGTATGTAATCTTTTGCCAATGTGTTAAGGTAATTATAGGAAGCCACATACGCAGAGCCTTGAGACTGGAAAATGCTGGAAATAAAATCCCCGCACATTAGAGATAATATAAGTCCGAAGAAAACAATTAAAATTCCGGTGAACACCAGTTGATAAGATTCGGTTTTCGCCCTATCTATAAATGAAGAGTCTATTACAGAACCGTATATGTACATTCCCGCTATGAACATAGCGCTCAAAAACAATGCAATGGCGCTCAATATTCTCCAGTCATCGGTTGAAAGCATAAAATTGCACGCCTTTTGATCTGCAGTGATTATTTTATTCAGTGGATCAGACTCTCCCTGTGCAAGCAGGAATGCCGATGCTAGCGTTAGCATTATTAGCATTTTGAACACGAATCGTTCTTTATTTGACATATTCTTTCACCAACTATAGCATCTTAAGCAGATCGTTCACCGCGATATCTGAACCAAGCAATGAACCTAAATCCCTCACAACGCTTACCGTGATTGTAAAACCTATTATCGGCACCAAAGTGAATAGCACAAATGCAAATGCCGCCTCGCTAAATAAGGCGAAAACTAATTTTATAGCAAAGCTTATTCCGTTTGCGATTGGATTTGCGATTTCTCTAGTTAACTCTTCTTTTAGCCTGTCAACCCAACTGGAGCCTGAAAGGTCGCTTACAGCGTTGTTCGTTTGGCCCATTCTTGCTCCAAGTATGTCTTTCCAACTGTATTGGTTTCCGACTTTGCCGAAGTTTAAAACTGAATCCACTATGCTTTGGCTTATAAGATATGTTAGCGGGAAAACAATATAAAATCCAATTGAAAGTGCGATAAGGATGTTTCCAAACTTTCTACTAAAGCTAAACACCCTAAAGAAAAGCCCGAAAGGAAGGAAGAAATGGAATGCATATCTCTCTATAAATTCAAGAAAGTAAAGTTGCATTGAATTGAAAGCGTATACAAATGTAAAGGGGGCTAACGCCTTTTCTAGAACTGAAGAGAATACATTTGTGAATGATTTAGCAATCGCTTTGTTGTCTATCTTGAATATTTTAAATCCTGAGAAATATTTGTTGTTTTGCAATGCCTTTAGTATTCCCTTGCTTCCCGAGTCAATGGCTTGCTCTAAGAGGCTGTTTGACAGCGAAAGCGCGTTCTTCTCTATAAGCAAACCGCCCAAAACAAAAGTTAAGTATGACCTTACTGAATTCAGATATAATTTAGCATTGTCTATCGAAGGGTTCTCCCCCCTCATAGAAGGTGTAAAGCCGTATGCTTCGAATATGAAGCTTTCCAGCCTCAACAAGCCGAATATGAAAAATACGATCAGGCTCATCATTATTATCTGATACAGCTCATTGTTTGCCCATGATGCAAGCTCTTTTATATTAAAGAATTTAGAGAATAAATATCCTATAACAATTAAAGACAAAACAACCAATAAGGCTGCGATTACGGTCAGCATCCAAGGTACGTTTCTTAGAGTAATTGTATCCTGCGCAAATGAGAAAGGAATAGAACTTAAAGTAAGGAGAAATGCCAATATGAAATTTCTATAATTCAGTTCCCCCATATTATCACTGTTGTTAAGCTATATTAACTTTGACAGCCCGGCTATGTCTATATCTCCCCCTAAAAATGTTGAAAACTCTTTTATGAACACCAATGTTCCGTATATTGAAATCACTGCAGGAACTATCACCCATACGGATAAGAATGCTATGCTGTCCAAGAAGCCCCCCGGCTCGATCGTCCGAAACATCAAATGAGTAAATATGTCGGATGTGGAGCCGTCCTCATGCTTGATTAATACAAAGGAAAACATCTTTTCAAAGAATCTGATCAAGCTGTTTGCAGATTCCTTCTGTGAGTCTATTGTTGATCTGCTGGATATTATGTTTCCAGTACCGGCCGAACCGCTATCCGATATTTCCGGAATATTGGCTGCAAATCCGCTGGAATCTGAAAATGATATAACGTGATAATTCGGATCTGGGGATATGATTGTGGTAACAAAAATCAGAAGCATCGGATATATAAAAAATGACCCGACCGCGATCGAAAGCAACAAGCCTCCCAATCCTCTCATTATGGAGATGGACCTGAGCGCTATTCCTGCAACTAGAAATGAAGGAAACAGCGCGACTGAGACGAATGTCAGAAATATCTCGTTTGTTTTCAGCCAGATTAAGATATATGCGATGTAGCTGATGAACGATTTGTATATGTCTAAGATAGGCTGCAGACCCGCTAAAGGCTGAATAGTGAACGAATTATAGATGGTGATTGTCATGGACCTGAATATGGAAACCCACCCTATGTCGACAATCTTGTTTGCAGTATAGTATCTGATTACGTCATAGAAGTTATTCACAAGCGACTTTGCAACTTCAATATGGCAATATCCCTGGTTGCATTCTATGCGCTCGATTTTAAGGGAAGCTAAATTCTGGCCTATCACGAATTCATTG
Organism: Microcaldota archaeon; assembly: GCA_026413625.1. Classification (GTDB taxonomy): domain Archaea; phylum Micrarchaeota; class Micrarchaeia; order CABMEP01; family CABMEP01; genus DTQF01. The sequence continues at coordinate 53,046 of JAOAKO010000002.1, read as the reverse complement.
AATCTTTCTACAGAGAAACTGCATACCGAACCGGTGCATTGAAAATTGAGGCTTGGATTGATCAATGCGATCAGATTCAAAACAATATTGTCGATGATTCCTAAAAATAGGAAAACCGACCCAAGCAACATCGCAGATGCCAGCACTTGATATAATTCATTTTGAGCCCATTTCTTGAAGTTATCATTCTGAAGCATGCTTGAAATCATGTATATTATGGCAACTAAAGTCAAAGAGATGAATATTACAAGAACAGCCAGTTGAAACCATCCTGCAAATAATAATTCAAACATCTTATCACTCAATATCGCTTAGGAATTTTGCAAATATGATTATAAATGACCTGGTTATGGTAAGATTCAATATCGGAAGGAATGTGGCCTGCGGTATTAATATTGAAAATTCATTGAAATATTTAAATATTAACAGGATATCTGAAGAAAGTTTAAACGTTTCCAATGGAGAGATTGGCGATTGCACCAATGAATCAAAGCTTGGATCTATTTGCCTATATATCGCATAGTTCATCACATATGTCAATGGAAACACCACGTAAAATCCAAATGAAAAAGCGATGAGGAAGGAGCCTCCTTTCCTTAAGCCAGGTATGGTCCTTAATATCAGCCCTATCGGCAGCACAAGTGTAAGCGCAAATGCTTCGGCTAATTGCAAAAAGACCAACTGAGCCTGGATGCTTCCCACTAAAATAGTGAAAAGAGAATCAAATACGCTTATTGACTTTGCAAAAGGCAAAAGAACTGCGCCAGGGCTGAATTTTAGCTTGCCTAAAGGCAGAATGGTAGAATATTCGATTGTTGAGAGAGATTCCAAAATAAACGATGAAAGCCAAAGCCTCTGGATTGTCGGCAATCCTCTGCCATAGACGAGCGTATTGAGATATTCCTCAGACACTGAGAAGTGATCTCCTCTTGCGAATATGTCCTGTGCTATCAAAGGAGTTGCATTGCACACTATGCCTGCAAGGCCTAAAACGCCCAATATTATTAAGAATGAAAGGAAGAACTGGTTCAATTCCTTTTTTGCAACCGCCTCAAACTCGCTCTTTTGCATTATTCTTCCTATCAAATATAGCAATGCTATTATGGCTATTGTTAGAGCTGACGCTAAGCCTATAAACGGCCAGATGTCTATTACTGCTGTACACGTTCCGCTCATTGCATCACTAGATTAATCTGCCTAATTCTATAAGTTTAGTCTCCCCACCTAGAGTGGTGGATATTGACTTGAAAGATGAAACTGAAACCATAAGTATTACGACAAAACTGAATAGCACAATCAAGAATGGAAGAACCATCAAAGGCAGGCTGTTTGTGAAATCGTAAAACACATATCCTGCGGCATAAGGTGTCAGTCCGATGTTTGTAATCGTTCTTCCGCCAACTGTTGCAAATGTTTTAGTCATTCCTTTCAACCCTGAAATTGCGGCGTCAATTGCGATTGTACCGTAGCTCACGTCGTTTATTGGAACCTCCCCTCCGACTATTCCAAGCTTGCATAGCAACGGATATTTTTCACATGGATTTCCTAGGTAGAAATTGAATATTTCCACATTTGTTTGCATTGCCTGCGCGTTTTCATTCAATTTTGCAACCAGTATTATGGAATGGTTTTTGTAATCCTTTTCTGGATAATAATCTTTTGTCAATACGAATCCGATTGTTTGACTGCTTGCGGAAACCCCGTATATAAACTTCTTATAGCATTTTGAAGATGTTATTACATTCGGCAATGGTACTCCATCTGGCGTTGTAGTCCAAACCGTTTCCTCGCTTGTAATTCTCCAATAATTATGGTTGTCTGGAGGTATTGCCAGGTTGTTGCCCATTATCTGGGAATCAAAATAACTGCCGGCCTGATTGCAATTAATATCGTGCCATATGGAATAAGTGATATTGTAATATGTCAGCCATCTGAATTCCTGCTTATAGTCAAGATAGTAATCCCCCGATAACGGAAGCTCCCTTTCTACCAAAAGATGCAGCTCTCCTTGCGGTTGCAGAGCTGGCTGTTCCGAAACCACAGCATTATACGTGGTTTCATACATGTGGCCAACAAACGCAAGAGTCAAGGGATAGACTATAAACAATGTCAGCGCCAATGCAATCAAGGTAGAGCCTGCTCTTCGAGTCAAGGGAAACGCGCGCAACAGCACTCCTGTTGGCATCAATACAGGCAATGCCGCCGCCTGTATAAAAAATAAAATTTCCTTTTGCACAAAAAAGGCCAGGAGTATTACAATCATTGCAGACTGGATTGTTTCAAGAAAATTCGTTATTGTTGAAAATGGAGATCCCATTCCGATTAAAACGCTGAATTTGGTAAAGAATGCGGGTATCGCTGCAGCTCCCCCGGAAAATAAAGACGCCAGAAAAGTGATCAACAGCTTTGCTATCAGCCCAAGGTCTATGCTAAAAGAAGAAATAGCGGTCAGTACAATGATAGAACCTGAAACTTCTGTATAAACCGAAACCAATTGTTGCTCAACTTTATCCAAATAACTTTTGGCAATGGAGAAGGGATCTGCTTTTCCGTATTGTATGTTTGGATCAGCGCTTGTTGCATATGCAATTGTTATGCCTGTAATAACCATAAGTAAAGGAACTGTTAAAACAAGGATCAAGGCTGAAACTATGAATTCGCTTAGCTCTTTTCTGGCCCATCCCTTAAGTTCGTTTGATTGAAACGCGGAAGAAAGCATCCATGCCAATGCGCTTAAAGCTGCAGAAAGAATAAGGGCTAATATCGATGTTCCGAACCAGTCTGTATTAAAAACTGTAGCTATCGAATGATCTAATATTTCCTGCAGCGTTGCTACCATCTAATCACTTGAAATGAGCGGCAATATCTTAAATACATTAGTAAAATAGAATTAAATTCATTTCTATTTATATATTATATATTGCTTTTATGTTGCTTTTGCGTTCCAACTATGGCGTGGTAAAATGGATGAAATAGCAGAGAAGTGGCAGAGAAAATGGGAGGAAGAAATGGCATTTGAAGTGCACGAAGACCCACGAAAGCCGAAGTTCTATTGCCTGGAGATGTTCCCCTATCCTTCCGGTTCTGGCTTGCACATGGGACATGCTTTTAACTACACGATTGGAGACATTTATGCAAGGTACAAAAGAATGAACGGATATAACGTCCTTTATCCAATGGGGTACGACAGCTTCGGACTGCCTGCGGAAAACGCAGCTATTAAAGAGGGCGTCCATCCAAAGGAATACACCGAAAAAGCGATCTCTAACTTTATAAGGCAGCAGAAAAAACTCGGCCTTAGCTATGACTGGAATAGAATAATTAAAACCCACACTCCCGAATACTACAAGTGGGACCAGTGGATATTTTTGCAGATGTTCAAAAAGGGATTGGCGTACAAAAAGAAGGCGCCTGTCAGCTATTGCCCTAAGTGCCAGACTGTGCTTGCGAATGAGCAGATTCACGATGGCAAATGCTGGAGGCACAAAGATACAGACGTCGAAATAAAATACCTTGAGCAGTGGTTCTTTAAAATAACCGACTATGTCGAGGAGTTGTACAACGAAATAGACAACCTCAAGGAATGGCCTGAAAGAATAAAGGCAATGCAGAAAAACTGGATAGGAAAAAGCGAAGGAACTGAAATTCAGTTTATGATAAACGGAAAGCCTTGGAGGATATTCACCACAAGGCCTGACACTATTTACGGCGTCACCTTCCTTGTAATTTCTGCGCACCATCCCCACCTTTATGAATTGGTAACGCCGGAGAACAGGGAATCGGTTGACAGATACATTAAGTCATTGAAAACAGTCAAAGAAGAAGACATTGAGACAATGGAAAAGGAAGGCGTGTTCACCGGAAGCTATGCGCTACATCCGCTTACAGGGGAAAAGATTCCCGTATATGCGGGCAACTTTGTAGTTGCGGAGTATGGAAGCGGAATGGTTATGGCTGTTCCGGCCCACGATCAAAGGGATTTTGAGTTTGCCAAGAAATACAGCATTCCGATAAAAGTGGTAATCCAGCCAAAGGATAGGGAGCTGAAAGCTGAAGAAATGAAGAGAGCATACACGGAAGAAGGGAATCTTGTTAATTCCGAACAATTTACCGGAATGAATAGCAGAGAGGCGATTGGCAAAATAACCGAGTATCTTAGCAAGAAAGGAATCGGGAAAAAAGCTATCATGTATAAGCTGAGAGATTGGCTGATATCAAGGCAGAGATACTGGGGCACCCCGATACCCATAATATATTGTGAAAGGTGCGGAACTGTTCCCGTGCCTGAAGAAGACCTTCCCGTTACGCTTCCGGAAAGAGTAAGATTTGGGGAGGGCAATCCCTTGCTCACTAATGAAGAATTCATAAGGACAAAGTGTCCGAAATGCGGAGGGGCCGCAAGAAGAGAAACAGATACGATGGACACTTTTGTTAATTCTTCCTGGTATTTCCTTAGGTACACCGACCCGAATAATGAGAAGGAGATATTCAGCAAAGAAAAGGCGTCGTATTGGACTCCTGTTGACACCTATATCGGAGGAGCAGAGCACGCCTGTATGCACCTGATATACTTCAGATTTTACACAAAATTCCTTAGAGACATAGGGCTGATAAATTACAGGGAACCTGTGAAAAGGCTTTTTAACCAGGGAATGGTGCACGGCCCTGATGGAGTTGTAATGAGCAAATCGAGAGGAAACGTGGTGGACCCTCTTGAAATGATAGAAAAGTACAATGTTGACACCCTTAGAATTTATCTTGTCTCAACTGCAGGGCCCGACAAGGATTTCATCTGGAGCGACGAAACGATCCAGTCTTCTTATAGATTCGTTGAAAGAATAAAGCTCTATTTCTCAAATGTGAAAATCGGGATGAGCGATAAAAAAACAGAAAGCAAGCTTAATATCCTAATAAGGGAAGTTACTTCTTCGGTTGAAGAATTCAAGTACAACATTGCAGTCATTAAGCTTAGGCAGTTCTTCGAATACCTTGAAGACAAGGAGGAAAAAACAGAAAGCAAGGATGTGCTCTCCTCATTTCTTAAGTTATTACATCCTTTCTGCCCGCATATTACGGAAGAGCTTTGGGAAAAGATCGGGAATAACAAAAGCGGAAAGGAGTTTATTTCGCTGTCGGAATGGCCAAAGGCAGACGAAAATAAAATTAATCTCCAGTATGAAAAGGAAGAGCAGATGGCAAAGAACCTTGCCGCAGACATAAACAATGTTGCTAAATTGATAAAAGGTAAAGGAGCTAAGATAAAGAAGGCTTACGTATACTGCTTGCCTAACGAAAAACAAGGATATATGGATAATCTAGAGATGGTTAAGCGAAGCATTGAAATGGATATTCAGGTGTATGCCGTAAATGAAAAAGAAAAATACGATCCGCAAAATAAGGCGCAAAAGGCAAAGCCTGGAAAGCCTGCAATATATTTAGAAATTTAACACGCTAACCTAACTTAGAAAAGTATTAAAATTTGAACTATAATGTATACAAATATAGGTGGATTTATGGCCGAGATGTTTAAGGAGAAAAAAGATATTAAGAAGGATGCGAAAAGAGAGGTCAGAAAAAGATTGGACATTATCAAATCTGTTCTTACGCTTATCAAGGGAAAGCTTGCGCCTGCTGAATACACCCATGTAAAAAGATTGATGGCGGACGGGATAGAGCGCGACATCATATTTGTCCAAGGGTTGTCTACAGGAATAGAGCTTGCGGCTTTGAACGCAGATGACCTTAAAATAATAATAAAGATATTCAAAAATGCAAAGAATAGAGGAAAGGACGGAAAGCCTGTTTTTGAAGATAAGGAAATAAGAACCATTGACGAAATATTGGAAAACAGATTTCCGCTGGTTGCCCGAAGAAAGATGATTGCTGTCATCAAAAGAGCGGACAATCTTCTCCTTGACAGCTTGATAGGGACGCTCGAGAAGGTGCTCAAATAGCTCCGATCATCTTATTTTTGTGAAATCTATAAACCTGTTTTTCTTTGCGTTCTCGTCTTTTGATAGCAGGACGACTCTTGAATCCTTGTGCTCGTCGGTCATTATGTAGTTGATTTCCTTTCCTAGCTTTTCTGCAAATTCTCTTATCTCCTCCATATACGGCATTCCTTGGAGCCCGACTCTTTTTCTTGAAAAACCTACAGCCATATATGCCTTGACTTCAACGTAATGCGGCTCTGCGATCCGTATAAGATTTCCATAGTCTTTGACATAATCCAAATCCATGTTCAAGCCCTTAATGAGCGTCATTCTTACGACTGTTCTGGTGTGCTTGCCTGCTTCCTTCATCAATTTCAAAGACTGCAGATATCTTTTCCATCCGTCTTTGTTTTTTGGCCTCATTATCCTATTGAAGCTGTCCTCGTCAAACGCTGCCATGGAGATGTAAAGCTGGGTCGGAAAATAATTCTCCTTAATCATGTTCCTAATCGCGCCTGGCGCCCCTCCGGCTGTAACAAGAAAAGTGCTCATTCCCCTCTTATGGAATTCTGAAAGCAGCTCCTTGAGTTTCGGATATGCGATCGGTTCTCCAAGCACGCTCAGTGCGACGTGCTTAGGATTTTGCGCTTCTCTCCATAGCTCGCTGTTCACGCTATAGTGTCCCCCTATTCCAGAGAGCAGCTTTCTTTGCGCCTCCAGCATTTTTTCTATTATTTCTTCCGGGTTGTCGCACTCCATGCCATTGCTGTCATCAGTGCCTGCATTCACTTCCCCTGGCTGCGCCCTCCAGCAGAATATGCATTGATTGAAGCAGAATGGGGTTGTTGTGCACTGCAGGCATTGGTGGCTTTTGATTCCGTAAAATTGATTTTTGTAGCACCATTGATTTTTTGTCATCGAAGACTGCGTATAATGGCATATTTTAACTAGCGAATGGCTGCCTGCAAATCTGTATTTTTGCTTTTTGAGCAATGATTTTAGCTCCTCTGAAATCATATTAATTCGCCCGCGATAGATTAATGGATGTAATAAACATAAGATTATTGAAGTTTAAATAATTAACTCATAAATAGGAATATGGACGAAATCGTTATCCGGACTGCGGGCAAAAATCAAGTGGTAAACATCACTGAAGAAGTGCAAAGAATCGTGGAAAAGGAAATGAAAAGAAAAGAAATGAAGGAAGGGATATGTCTTGTCTACGTGCCTCATGCAACTGCCGCCCTGACAATAAATGAGAACTGGGACCCTTCAGTCTGCGATGACTTTATGGCGGCCCTAGCCGAACTTATACCGAAAGGAAAGTGGAGACACGACAAAGTCGACGGGAATGGAGACGCGCATGTTAAGGCGGCTATAATCGGCCCTTCTGTGACAATACCTATAAAAGACGGGAGGCTCCTTTTAGGCACCTGGCAGGGGATAATGCTCTGCGAATTTGACGGCCCTAGGGAAAGAAATGTGATTGTGGTTTGCAGATAGCGATTAGCTGAAAATATCTAAAATAACTTTGTACGCCTTCCTAAGAAGATCTTTGCTTGAATCATGTGTCAGCATCTTCTCTGCTTTTTCGAAAGAAACCCATTCGTAACCATCATGCTCCAAGACGCTGTTTCCCTTTATTGAAACTTTTCCATTATACTCCACTAAAAAAGACTGAAATTCCATTGCAGTGTATTTGTATTTCTTAACGTACTCTGGAGGAGTCTTGAAGCTAAGCTTAAAGGGCAAGATTATAACTGCTCCTATCTTTGATTCCTCTGCGTGGATCTCTTCCCTAAGCTCTCTCTTCAGATTATTCAGCGGCTTTTCCCTTCCAATCCTCCCCCCCTTAAGCATTTCCCATCCTGTCCATCTCTTAATCCTGTGCAGTATCAAAAACTCGGGTTCCTTGCCTTTCATTCTGAATATTACTGCGCTTATTCCCTTTCTGGTCTTTTCCCTTTTTCCTGCCATGATACACTATTAAAAGAATCTTATTTAAAGCTAACCTGGTATAATTAATTATGCCTATCGCTATTTTCATGGAAAACAACGTTCTGAAAATAAAGAACCCCGAGGATTACGAAGCGCTTAGAAAGTCGCACTACGGTGAAAAGCAAAAAGGAGAGATAGTGCTAACTCCGGAAGAAGCGATGTATCTGATCGAAGTAAGAAACGCGGTTTGCACTGAAAACGGAAGAAACGTCAGCTTTTCCGAGCTTGCTAGCAGATTCAGCAGGGACAAGCTGTTCGCCGAATACATGACATTCAGGGACTGGCGCGAAAGAGGACTGGTTATAAAGCCGTACAAAAAGGATGGAAAATACGAGAAGAATCCGACTGTCAAATATCCCAGCAGGGAAACCAAATTCCCGAAAATACATACGGAAGCGATCTTTTTCAAAGATGACATGATGGCAGTATTGGAGGATGAAAAAATCGGAAAGGAATTGTATTACAATTATTGGATAGGCCAATACGGATCTTACAAAGCAGAGGGAAGAGGCAAATTTCTTAAATTGGATAAATTCGAGACGTATTTTCTTGTCAAGAATTGCGGCCTGAATATCGCCAATATGGCGAAAAAAGAATTTGAAAGTTTCCTGAACGAAGACAAGGACTTCGAATCCATGTACAACGTATATGAAGATTGGAGAATGAACGGATTTGTTGTTAAGACAGGCTTCAAGTTCGGAACGCACTTTAGAATCTATTTCCCTGGAGCCCTCCCGGGCAAGGGCAAAGACTGGACCCATTCAAAGCACGTACTCCATGTGTTTCCAAGGAATAAGAGAATGTTGATAGCTGAATGGGCCAGGGCGATAAGAGTTGCGCACGGAGTTAGGAAAACTTTTATACTTGCGATACCTGGCAAAAAAACAAAGTCTGAAAAAGGGCTTATAAGCTTCTTTCTTTACCATAGAAAGAACAATAACATAGAGACTCCGGATAAAGACACTCCTTCGTTTGCGCTTGTTTCCTTGAGCGAAGAGGAAATGATAGGTGGAAACGAGCTTGCCGGCGCGATAGAGGAGGCAAAGGGGCTCGGATTGGACGTCATGCTTGGAATAGTGGATAGGGAAACGTCGGTAACTTACTACAGGGTCAAGAGGATAGAATTGCCCAACAGCAAATACGAGTATTATGAAATAGAATGGATTCAGCCGTGAAGAGTGATAAGATGAACATTGGAGAAGGAATAAGAAAAGCATTGGCTAAGATCACAGGAAAGGCGATAATCGACGAGTCAGCGATAAAATCAATGATCAAGGATATACAAAGAGCGCTAATATTGTCCGATGTAAATATAGAATTGGTGTATAGGCTTTCAAAGCAAATTGAGAACAGGGCGCTCAACGAAAAGCCTCCGGCCGGACGAAGCATGAGCGAACACATCCATGCGATTGTTTACGAGGAACTCACTAAGATAATGGGCGAAGGAAGGAAGCTCGAGCTAAAGCCGCAAAGAATCATGGTATGCGGGCTTTTTGGATCTGGAAAGACAACCCAAATAGGAAAAATTGCTTATTACCTAAAGCAGCGTGGGATGAGCGTAGGTGTTATTGCTGCCGACATGATGAGGCCTGCGGCGTATGAGCAGCTTGAACAGCTGTCGAAGCAAGTGGGGTGCAACTTCTACGGCAGAAAAGGGGCCGGAGTAAAGGCGAGAGATGTTGTAAAAGAAGGGCTTGAAACCCTCAAAAACGATGTTATAATTATAGATACGTCCGGTAGGGATGCGCTTGACGAAGAGCTTATATCGGAGCTGAAAGAAATAAATGAAGTGGCGAAACCAGATGAAAAAATACTTGTAATATCTGCAGACATAGGGCAGATTGCAAAAAAGCAGGCGGAAGAGTTTAACGGTGCTATCGGGCTGACTGGAGTTGTGATAACTAAAATGGATGGAAGTGGGAAGGGCGGGGGTGCGCTTACTGCCTGTGCTGCGGCCGGAGTTAAGATAGTGTTTATAGGCGTTGGAGAAAAGATAGCGGACCTTGAGGAGTTTAACCCCTCAAAATTCGTTGGACGTATTTTGGGCGTCCCTGATTTTGAAGCCTTGATTGAAAAAGTGAAGGCGGCAATTCCGGAAGGAATGGAAGAGATGCCTGAAGAATTCAATATAGAAACTTTCTATAAGCAGCTTAAAGCTGCAAAGAATATGGGTCCGCTCAAAGGAATATTTGAAACCCTTGGGATGGTAAATGTTCCGAAAGAAGTTCTTGAACAGGGAGAGCAAAAAATGGAGCAATACGAGGCGATCATCAACTCAATGACAAAGGCAGAGAGAAAAAATCCAGACTTGGTAAGAAAAAGCCAGGCGAGAATCGAAAGAATATCGAAAGGTTCGGGAATTCCTGCTTCTACGATTAAAGAATTTATAAGCCAATTTGGAAAAATGAAGAAATTATACGAGCAGTTGCAGAGAAATAAAGGAATGCAAAGAAATCTGCAAAGAATGTTTAAAGGAAAGGGGCTTGGCTTTTAATTTAGTCCTTGATGCCTGGTGATTTGTTTCTTTATTTTTTCGCCTTATACTTCGCGAATTCGATGTACGCAAATCCGATTAGCGAAATTCCTATTAGCGCCATTAATTCTGAAATTGTAAGGGGTCGTGTGTCAAATAAAATTTGCATTGGCTCGAAATACAATATGAACATCTGAAGAACGAATGCAACGCCTGCGGCGATTAAAAGATATTTGTTGTTTGCAAACTCTCTTCCTACTGGCGCATCTAATGAACGGCAGGCAAATGATTGGAATATTTCAAATAAAACAACAAGCGTGAATGTGGCTGTTTGCGCCTTCGCCAGATTGTCCGATGTTTGAAGGAAATATATGAAAACAAGCAGCGAAAAGAAAGTCAATATTATGGGATAATGTATTAGATAGATGTCCAAATTGTAAGTTATGTCCTCTTTTGGGTTTCTTGGCTTTTTGTTCATCACGTCTCTGGAGATTGGATCTACCGCCAAAGCGAGTGCGGGCAGACCGTCTGTAACAAGATTTATCCACAGTATCTGGATTGCGACCAAAGGAAGGGGCAGGCCTATCAGTACCGCGAGGAAAATTATAAGTATTTCAGCAATGTTTCCAGATAAAAGGAATGCCACTGTCTTTTTGATGTTGTCGTAGATTCCTCTTCCTTGCTCCACTGCCTTAACTATTGTAGCGAAGTTGTCATCCGCAATTACCAGGTCCGCCACTTCCCTTGTAACATCAGTTCCGGTCTGTCCCATCGCAACCCCTATATCTGCTGCTTTCAAAGCAGGCGCGTCATTTATTCCGTCTCCAGTCATTGCGACTATATGGCCCTTTTCTTTCAGTATTCTTGTTATTCTGACTTTGTGTTCGGGAGACACTCTAGCGAATACCTTCACATCGGAAATCTTTTCCTTTAGCTCTGAATCGCTCATCGCATCCAATTCTGCTCCCGTAATAGCCAATCCGTTATTCAAAATTCCCAGCTCTTTACCTATTGCTATGGCTGTTTCCTTGTGGTCTCCAGTTATCATGATGACGTCTATTCCTGCTTTCTTGCAGGTTGCTATTGCGTCTTTGACTTCTGGTCTGGGCGGGTCTATCATGGCTTGCATTCCTAAAAATACGAGGTTGTTTTCCACTATTTTATTGGAGGTTGTTGATTTCATCGCAAATGCAAGAACCCTGAAGCTTGACGAGGCGTATTCCTTTTCTTTTTCCAATATTTTTTTCTTGTATGAGTCGGTTAATCTTACTAACCTGCCTTCCTTCATCACATATCTGCATCTGTTGATCACCCTTTCTGTCGCGCCTTTGACCCATATCGTGTTTCTTGAATCTTCTTTGTATAAGACCGACATCATTTTTCTTTCAGAATCAAACTGAATTTCATCAAGCCTGGCCGCATCTGGCCTTTTGTCTTCTAATCCTGCTTTCCTGGCTGAAATGATTAGTGCGATTTCAGTCGGATCCCCTATGGGGTCCCCATTTACAAATGCATTGTTGCAGTATAAACCGCTTTTAAGCGTCAACTCCAAATCTTTGGGGATTTGTTTAATTTCCTTGTTTCTGAAAAGTATTTTCCCATCTTTTTTATAGCCCTCTCCGGTTAGGGAATATTCTTTATCCATTGTCCATATTCTTTTGACTGTCATTTCATTCACAGTAAGGGTGCCTGTCTTATCTGTGCATATCACAGTGACGCTTCCCAATCCCTCCACCGCAGTTAATTTTCTTACTATCGCCTTGTGCTTCGCCATTGTGCTTACTCCAAGGGAAAGCGCTATGGTTATTGAAGCCAAAAGGCCCTCAGGTACTGCAGCTACGGCCAATGATATTGCTGTAAGCGATATTGTAATAAACTCCATCCCGTTAATTAAGCCGATTACAAAAACTACACCGCAGATAAACAAAAACACCTTGCCTATAAATTTTCCGAAGTCATCAAGCTTTTTCTGGAGTGGAGTGATCTCTTCCCCCTGCTGAATTGATAATGCGATCTTTCCGAATTCAGTGTTCATTCCGGTGGTTACAACTACGGCTTCGCATCTCCCGTATACAATCGAAGTCCCCATGAAAACCATATTGGATTGGTTTTGGATCGGTTGAGGCGACTTCAATTGATCCGAAGTCTTTGATATCGGCACAGATTCTCCGGTAAGAACTGACTCGTCCACTTTAAGGTTTATGTGGCTTATTATCCTGCAATCTGCAGGCACTCTGTCGCCAGTATCTAAAATAACTATATCCCCTGGAACGATTTCCCTTGAGGAAACTGTTTTTACTTCTCCGTCTCTGAGCACTTTGACTGTAGGGACCGTTAGCTTCTTCAATGCAGCAACCGCCTCTTCGGCTTTTTTTGCCTGTATGAACCCTAAAGAGGCGTTAAGCAGTATGATTAAAGAGATAAGCACTGCGTCTATATACTCTCCGAATGCAAAAGATAAAATTGTGGCTGCTATAAGTATTAAAATTAGAAAACTTCTGAACTGGTCTATAAAAATCTCAATGTCTGATTTCTTTCTCTTTTCCTGGATTTCATTGAATCCGTATTTTGAAAGTCTTGATTTTGCTTCTGAAGAGCTTAGACCTTTTTTAGAAGTGTTTAATATTCTGAATGTTTCATTTACCGATAGTAGATGGTGGGCTTCGACCATATTGGTAATTGCTGACGAAATTATAAAAAGATAGCTGAAGCTGCAAATTTAAGGAATAGAATGCTTTAAAAAGCTAATTATTGACAAAAAAATCTTTTTAAATGTAATTAGACATATTTTATAGATGAACGACACAATTACCCAACAAATGCAAGAGTTAGAAGCAGAAAAAAAGGAAAAGCTTGAAAGCGTAAAGAAGATCAGCGAGGAAATAAGGGCGCTAGCCAGCGAGATAGAAAAGATAAGAAAGACTAGCGGTCTTGGATCGGCTGACGAAGAGAAAAGAATAATGAAGCAAATAAATCAACTGGACTTCAAGATATCTACTGCTAAGAATCTTCCATTAAAGGTAGAAAAAGAAATAGCGAAGAAAATACATTCTTTAGAGGAGCGCCTGAAGAAAATAAGGGAATTGAAGCAGAAAATGGGCGTTCTCAAGGAAATGGAAGGCAAAATCTCCCAACTGAAAAACGAAAGGGACAAGATTAAAAAGGAGATAGATGAGATAAATGAGGAAATCGACGCATTGAAGCAAGAAAAGCGTGTCTCGGCTAGAAGAAAGATCAAAGAGGCGGCGGTAGAGCAATTCTCCCTCGGAGACATTGCCGCTATCAAGAGGAAAAAGTAATCTCTTATTTTAAATTATTTTGCCTTTAATTCCAGGTAGTGCTATGAAGAAAATTAGTGCCATACTCATTGATGTAGATGTTGTTACAAAAGACAACAGAAGCATAATACGGCTCGTTTTGAAAAGGAAAAAAATGTTTAAGATGTACGACAAGGACTTCTATCCTTATTTCTATATGGAGACTGATAAGGAGATCAAAAAAGGAGTTTATAATGGAATTGAAATCATTGGCGTCGAAGAAGTGAGAAAAAGAATCGGGCCTGAAGAAAAGGTTTTAAAGAAGATCACATGCTCCGACCCTAAAGAAATACCTTTGATTGCAAAAGCGCTTGGCGAATTCGGAAAGGTGTATGAGAAGGATATAAAATTCAATAAAAGATATCTTATAGACAAGGGCCTTAGGCCGATGAATACGGTAGAAATAGAGTACGAAGGCAGATATGTCAAGTCTATAAGGGATATCGGACCAAAGCTCGATGTGAATAGGCTTAACGCTTTGACGTTTGACATAGAGGTTTATAATCCGCACGGAATACCTAGAGAAGACGAGGACCCGGCAATAATCATAAGCTATGCAGACGACCTTGGCGTGGGGGCGATAACCTGGAAAGAAAGCGATATAGACGGGGTTGCCAATGCTAAAAACGAAAAGGAAATGATCGAAAAATTCTGTGAAATCTTGCAGCAGAAAGATGTCGATATAGTCGCAGGTTACAATTCTTCTGTCTTCGACATCCCATATCTTAAGGCGAGGGCAAATGAGTTAGGCATTAAGCTGAAGCTCGGAAGAGGCGGAAGCGAACCTAAAATAAAGAAAATTGGAATGACTACACATGCAAAAATAGAGGGAAGAGTACATACGGATATATATTACTTGGTTAGGATCCTTGCTGCTGCACAGGCGATAAAGCTTGAGCGCCACACCCTCGAGGAAGTTTATAAGGAGATGATCGGTGGAAGCGATTGGAAAGTCGACATGCTTTCCATATACCAAATGTGGGATGATGACGGGAAAAGAAAAGAATTGGTTGAATATGCGATAAAGGATGCGAAGGCTGCGCATGAGATTTTTAGAAAGTTGTATCCGCTTGAGGTAGAGCTTGCAAGGCTTACAAAGATAACTCTCCCAAACATCAGCGGTTCTACAACCGGGCAGATGGTTGAATCTTTGCTTATGGATGAAAGCTATAAAAGAGGCTATTTAATACCGCAAAAGCCGGCATGGGCCCATGATTTTTCCAAACCCATACAGGGAGCGTATGTCAAGCTTCCCTCTCCAGGAATTTACGAAAGAATCGCGGTGTTTGACTTCAGAAGCCTCTATCCTTCGATAATTACTTCCCACAATATAGATCCATATACTATAAATTGCGGGCATGAAGCGTGTAAATTTGGAAGAAACAGAGCCCCGAACGGATTCTATTTTTGCACAAAGGAAAAGGGTCTTGTTCCATCTGCGATTCTTCACTTGCTCGAATTGAGAAAGAAAATAAAATCCGAACTGAAGGAAGCGCAAAGGAAAGGAAGTTCTGGGGAGATAGCTGTTTTGAATGCCAGGGTGGCTGCCTTAAAAATCGTACTTAATACCGTATATGGAATGCTCAACTATCCCAAGTCTAGATGGTATTCCCGCGAGTGCGCAGAGTCCATAACTGCTTTCGGGAGAAATTATATCCAGGAGGTTGCAAAAAGAGCCGAAAATAAAGGATTTAGTGTCCTCTACAGCGACACGGACAGCATTTTCATCCTACTGGGCAATAAAACAGAACAAGATGCGATGAATTTTATGGAGGAGATCAATGAATGGCTGCCTGAAACTATGGAGCTTGAGCTTGAAAATATTTATAAGAGAGGGGTGTTTGTATCTAAGAAGCAGGAAAAGGAGACTGGCGCCAAGAAAAAATATGCGCTGGTAAGCGAAGACGGAAAGATAAAGATAAGGGGAT
The DNA here is from genome assembly GCA_026413625.1 of Microcaldota archaeon. Taxonomy (GTDB): domain Archaea; phylum Micrarchaeota; class Micrarchaeia; order CABMEP01; family CABMEP01; genus DTQF01. The sequence goes on along the minus strand of JAOAKO010000002.1, from coordinate 37,397 downwards.
TTGAGTTGGTCAGAAGGGACTGGTCTAAGATAGCGCGTGAGACGCAAAAGAAAGTGCTGGAGGCGATTTTGATTGACGGAAGCAAAGAAAAAGCCTTGCAGATAGTTAGGGATGTTGTAAAGAGGCTTGCGGAAGGCAACGTTCCGAAAGACGAACTGGTTATATACACTCAGCTCAGAAAGGAGGAGTACGAAGTCATCTCTCCTGAGTTTTCCGCAGTTGAGAAGGCTAGAAAAAGAGGCCATGAAATAAAGGTCGGCTCGATAATTGGGTATATCATAACCCGAAAAGGAAAGACTATATCGGAAAAGGCTGAACTTTTGGATTACGCGGAGGACTATGATTCGGAATACTACATAAATCATCAGGTTCTTCCAGCAGTTATGAAAATAATCGGAGAATTGGGTTACAGCGAGGAAGATATAAAGTTCGAGGGCAAGCAGTCTTCCCTTTCTGATTGGATGTAAATTTTTAGAAGGTGTTTGCATGGAAACAGACGAAAGAATAAAGAAAACGATCGAAGCGGGCAAGGTGGCAAAAGAAATACGGAAAACGATCAAGATTAAAGAGGGAGATTCTATTCTTGAATTGTGCAAAAATTTGGAAATGAAAATGAAGGAGATGGGGTGTGAGTATGCCTTCCCAGTAAACGTCTCTGTCAATGAAATAACTGCTCACGACACCGCATCTGTGGACGATGAACGTGTTTTTACTGAAAAGGACTTAGTCAAGATAGACATTGGTGTTCACAAAGATGGCTTCATTGCGGACGGATCTGCTACTTTTGACCTTAGCGGAGAGCACGGCAAGCTCATGGACGCGAACATTAGAGCCTTAGAAAATGCAATTTCAGTGATCAAAGACGGGGTTTTCACTTCCGAGATCGGAAAAGAAATAGAAACTACTTTAAAGAAGTACGGATTTAAGCCGATAGACAATTTGACCGGCCATGCCTTGGGGCGTTACATCATACATTCTAATCCGATCATACCAAATTTCGAAACGAAAAAAAGTGTCCAGCTAAAGGAAGGCGACATTGTCGCCATTGAGCCGTTTGCGACTTACGGAAATGCCGCTGGCCATGTCAGCGAAATGGATAGATGCGAAATATTTAGTGCGGACAGCATAGAGCCGACAAGAAATAGGGATGCTAGGAGACTTATTGAGAAAATATTCTCTGAGAGGAAAACCCTTCCTTTCGCAGAAAGGCATTACGCCTCGAGCAGGGCTGAAAAGATAGCGCTGATTGAACTGGTAAGAAACGGCTCGCTAATCGCCTATCCTGTGCTTAGGGAAGTAAGCAAATCCGCAGTATCCCAGTTTGAGCATACAGTAATTGTCGGCAAAGATTCGGCTGAAACAGTGTTCTGATGGCTGAACACATCAAAGCTTTAAAAAGCCAACCAATAATATATAGATATGGCAAAAATAGTTGAAGTCGCACCGATAAAACTTAAAAATCCAATATTGATCGAAGGATTCCCTGGAGTTGGAATGATCGGCACCATTGCTGCGATGCATTTGGTTAAAGAGTGGAATATGGAATTAGTTGGTTATATAGATTCCGAAGCTTTTCCGCCTTTGTGCACGGTGCATAATGAAGAGCCGCTGCCTGCTGCGCGCATCTATCAATCGAAAAAGCACAATGTGCTTGTTTTATTCTCAGAATTTGTAATTCCAATGCCTGCCGTGAATTCGGTTGCTAATGAAATTGTGCTTTGGGGCGAAGACAAGAAGCTGAGTGCGATCATCTCTCTTGGCGGAGTGGGAATTGAGGCTGCAAAAGATGTCGTCTTTGGAATCGCGTCGACCGAAGGTTTGAAGGCTGACCTAAAGGACATAGGGGTAACTATTGTTAAGGAAGGGGTTACCACCGGCGTGACTGGACTTATATTGGCGAATGCCTATGTCAGAAAGTTTCCTGCCGCTGCAATGCTAACTTCCAGCAGAGGAATGAGTATAAATCTAATCGGAGCTGCAAATGTGCTCGATAAGCTTAGTCAGCTCTTGCACATTGATATCGATACTCAAAAGCTTAAGAAAGAGGGGGAGGAAATAGAAGAGAAAATAAAGAAGTTGATTAAGGAAAGCAGAGAAGCGAAAAAAACGTACGAACAGATTCAATCTCCAATGTATAGATAAATTATTTTTCTGCAGGGGTGCCCGAGCTTGGTCTAAAGGGTAGGGCTTAGGACCCTATGCGCATAGGCGCTTCGTGGGTTCAAATCCCACCCCCTGCATTAGAAGATGTCAGTTTCCTTTTTATTCTGCTAATCGCAATCTTCATTGCCGCATCCCTCGGCTTTATTCCTTCTTTTTTGGACAGCTCTAGGACTTCTTTTGTATTTTTAGTTATCTTTTTCTGTACTAGTTTGAACATGTCTTCCGGCTTTTTCCCTTTGTATTCTGCATAAGAAGATATCACTCCCCCTGCATTCGCAACAAAATCGGGGACTACCAATATTCCTTTATTGTGGAGGATTTCTTCGTATTCTGGCCTTGTTGGGATGTTTGAGCCCTCTACCACTATCCTGGCTTTTATCTTTTCTACGTTGTCCTTATTAATAACGTCCGGAACAGCGGCTGTAATAAGAACGTCCGCATCCAACTCAAACAAGTCGGATGTTTTAAGCACCCGGCCCGGCCTATAATTTATCACGCTGCCTGTTTCTTTTTTTACTTTTTCTAACTTATAAAAATCGATTCCGTCGCTATTGTAGAGCGTTCCTTTGCTATCGCTAACTGCAACCATCCTTGCCCCATTTTCAGTTAAATACTTTGCAGCGAAGTATCCGACATTGCCGAATCCTTCAATTGCAAAGCTTATGCTTTTCACATCCATTTTCTTAAAATTTATTGCCACCAAGGCTGCTTGACAAACTCCAAAACCAGTGGAACCGTATTCATGGGGAATGCCGCATTTAGTCTTATCTTTTCCGGTGCACATGTCTTTCGGCTTTCCTGTGGCGGATTTCCAGGAACCATTTGCTTCGACAAACCATCTCATCTCTTCTTCTCCGGTGTTTATGTCCGGGCCTGCCACATAAATTTTAGGACAAATTGCTTTGATCGCCTTTGCAAATGCCACGATATACTCTTTCTTTTTGCTTGAGTCTTTGATCACATCTTGGGAAGCCATAATTCCCGCTTTTGCGCCTCCGAATGGAAGGCCCGCTAATGAATTTTTAAGGGTCATTGCTCGAGCGAGTCTGCATACTTCCCCTACAGTTACTGAAGGAGTCATTCTTATTCCTCCTTTTCCAATTCCAAGCAGAGTGTTGTCTATAACTACGCATCCCTTCATCCCAGTCTTTCTGTCATAAACGAATAATATCTTTTCAGGACCCAAATTGTCAAATTCTATTTCCCCCAAGTCCATCTAACCACCACTTCCTCCTTTATTCCCCAGTGTTTTCTCTTCTGCAAAAGGTCAGATATGCAGTATGGATTATGCCTGTATTCTGCGGTCTGGTTCCCCTATCTCGCGAAATTATTTCTCTTGCGATTATCTCTATTGTAAAGCATGTAAATTTGTTTTCTACTGCTGTTTTCACAAATTTCGAAACCTGCTCTGTATGCGGAAGATATGCAACTATGTATCCGTCTTCTTTAAGGTTGAATTTTGAACTGAATATTGTTTCAGGGTTCGGAACGTCTAAATGAATTATGTCAATTTGATCCTCTATTTTAGAGATTCCGTCAAATACTGAATCAAAAGTATGAATAATGTTCGTTAATCCCGAGCGTTTTATATTCTTCTGGGAGAACTCATAAAATTCGCGCTTGTTTTCGAATGAGTATACTTTCTTTGCGATGGAAGCGAAAAAAATGGTGGCAAATCCGCTGCCGGTTCCTGCGTCAACAACTATGCTTTCCTTATTCATTCCGGTATACGCAACTATTGCGCCTAAATCCTTAGGTAATATTATCTGCGGACCGCGCTTAAGCTTTTGCAGTATAGGCGGAAATCTAAAATCGTATGACTTTTTTCGTCTTGCCATAAAATAGATAGAATGATAATATTTTAATGTCTTTAGTGTTATATATTTACCAGCTATGTTTTGATGCCTCAGTAGCTCAGGGGTAGAGCGCTACCTTGGTAAGGTAGAGGTCGCGAGTTCAATTCTCGCCTGAGGCTTCCTTAAAACGTCAGGAAATCCTTTCCAAAAGTGAATAGAATCAAGGAAACTGGAAGCAGCAGCAAGAAATAACCTATAAACGTTCTCATTCTACCCTCTTGCATCGCAACGAACAAAGAGGAGAGCAGCACATAAATTACAAGGTAAACTTGTATTGCCTGATATGCAACATTGAGTATCTCTTCTCTGATTTTCACGCTTGCAACGTTGGTGTCAATAGGCTGTATTCCATAGATTATATTTAATATCACAGACATTATTATTGGAACGAAAATCCCCCCGCCTAAAAGAATGGTATATTTTTGGAGAGCCAGGGATGAAGCTTGTTCCTTTTTCAGCATGTTTAGCTCAAATATGTCTTCTGCTGTCTCCTTTATTGCCTTGTGCACATCTCTCCCGGTTTTATAGCATTGGATAAGCAGGGAGATCACCCTGTCCAAAAGCAAGGAGTTGTTCCTATCTTTCATGTTTAAAAGAGCGTGACTCACGCTGATTCCGATTTTTATTTGGCGCCCGGCTTTCTTGAACTCGTCAGACAGCGGCCCATATCCAGCATCTCCTATGTTTTCAACTATTTTTTCCATAGGCATGCCCAATTCTAACGTAGCGGCGTATAGCAAAGCGTCAGGAAGATGTTGCTCTATCTCATTTGCTCTCTTTTCTACCGACCAAAGCATAGCAAAATAAACAACTAAAGGTAAAGCCAAAATTACAAGAGAGTACCCTCCAATAAAGAGGTACAGAATTAGCGCAGCCGCAAGTGAAAGAAGAGACAAATAAATCATTAGCTGCTTAAATTTTAATTTGAATCCGAAATTCTTTAGCTGCTCGTTTAGAATTATCATTTCTCGTTCAGACAAAAATTTTTCGGAAATGTTGGAAAGAACAGGAGGCGTTGAGTACTTGATATAAAGAATCAGAATTATATTGATTAGAGGAAAAATAAACAAAAAGGCAAACCATATGTCTGACGCTGATGTGGGAGTTTCCAAATAGGTGCCCGCCACAACAAGATATGCAAGATACATTGTGGGGGCTATGGAAGAAACAGCGATAAACATCAAACTTAAAAAGCTGAGTTTTGCAGAAAATTCCTTGAATTTGAATCTTTGTGCATTGATCAACTCATCTGCGCTGTGTTTGAGTTCTGTTCCGTCCATTCCCTCTAAGTAAACATGGATGAGTTGAACCACTAGCTTCTTAACCGTCTGGGAATCCACTCTCTCAGCTATTTTTCTTAATGCATCTGGAATAGAGGTTCCGCTGTCTATCATGTTAACTGCCTTTCTGAATTCGCCAGAGCACTTATAATTAGAGTTTGCTATATTCTCTATTGCTTTTTCGAAAGGAACTTTCATATTCAACTGTATTCCGATCGATCTGATTGCTATAGGAAGATCCGATTCTATCTCTGCTGCTCTTGCTTTCGCAATTGTGATTGGAATGTTTTTAGAGATTAAGAAAAACGCTATGAATAGCAAAATAAAAATAAGAAAAAGGGTTAGCGGGTCAAAAGAAAATGTTGAAATCATCAATGTTGCTAAAAGACTTAGGATTATGCAGGATAGAATAGAATATTTAATATAAACAGAGACAGGAATGTCCAAATCTGCTTTATATAGGTGCGCCCTTAACTCCTGCTCCAATTGTCTCATATATCTGCTGTATTTTAGATTCACCTATTCACCTTGCTTTCGTCAGCTTCCTTTTTGTGAATAATATCTTTTAAATTTATGTTTGAAAATAATTTTTCCTGCAGCTTAAATACGAACTCGTTGTACGAATTGTATTTTATAGATGAAAGTATTCCTTTCCTGAAATCGATTTCCTCGTTAAGCTCTTTTTTAGTCATTCCAAAACTAGATGCAATGTCTTCATACTTATTAGATTTTGACGGGTCTCCGGAAAAATTCCCGGATTTCATGTCCAGCGAAAATAATTTGTTTACGCCTCCTTCTCTTGATGTTTCAGAAATTTCTATTCCTTTCCTTTCTTCCCAATATCTGCGCGTATTTGAATCATACCTCATGAGCCTCCTTTGGATTATTATAAAATCGATTGAGGCTACGTCATATGCAGAAACGCCTAAATTCAACATTCTTTTTATAACTTCGTCCGAAGACTGAGCATGAAAAGTCGCATAGCTTCCCCTTGCCTGGCCGCTTAAAATAGTTTCTATGAACGATTCTGTTTCCTCTTCTGTTCTTATTTCCCCCACTACAACTCTATCCGGCCTCATCCTTAAACTGTCTTCCACCAAATTTTTCATGCTTATTTTAAGCTCTGGATTTGAAAGCAGTTTTATTTTATGGGGATGTGGGATGTTGATTTCTGGCGTCTCTTCTATTACCAGTATCCTATCGGACAAAGGGACAAATGAAAATAACGCGTTTAATGTTGTCGTTTTTCCGCTCGCTGTATTGCCTGCAATAAGTATGTTAAAATCAGATTGGAATACGAGAGAAAGAAATGCGATTGCATCTTTTGAATATATATTTTTCTCGAAAAGCTCTACTGGAGTAACTGGATTTGATCTGAATTTTCTTATGGTTATCTCGACATTGGATATTGGCGGGATGGACGCATGAAGTCTCGAGCCGTCTGGAAGTACTGCATTTATCTTCGGGTTTTGATATGTGATTCTCCTTCCAACTTGCCTTGCTATTTTATTTATGACCGCTATGACTGTCTCTTCGCTCCTGAATTTTAGGTTTGTTTCGAGCCAGCCTCTTTCCGTATGGTATACATAAACCGGCTTGTCGATTCCGATTACTGCGATTTCTTCGATTTGGTGATCGCTGAGAAACTCTTCAATGCCATTAAAACCGTAGATGTTATACATTAAGTAATCTACAAAATATTTTTCCTGGTCCGGCTCTAGGGAAATATGATGATACTTACAATAGTCGATCAAAAGTTCCGCAATTTCTTTTCTTATATTCTTTGAAGAAATGTCTTTATCCTTAGACTCCTCCTTAAAAAGCTTTGTCAATTCGTTTATTATCTCCTCTTCCTGCTTTGATATTGGCGGTATAGACAAATTATAATCTTTCTTTTCATTTACTATTTCCCATCCGAGCATAGTATCATCTTGAAGATTTATCTTCCGAACCTTCTCTCTCTCTTTTTAAATTCCTCAATCGCAGTATAAATATCTTTCTTTGAAACGTCTGGCCATAGTTTGTTTGTAAAGTAGAATTCTGAATAGACTGACTGCCAAGGTAAAAATCCGCTAAGTCTCTTTTCCCCACCTGACCTAAAAATTAAATCCGGTTCTCCTATTTCTGGCGCGTAGAGATATTTAGCGAATAACTGTTCATTTACCTCTTTTATTTTACCTGATTTCGCTTCTAAGATTATTTTATTAACAGTATCTACTATTTCTTTTCTTCCACCATAGTTACAAAATATAGCCAATGTGTATTTTGCGTTTTTTTGTGTAAGATTCTCTATTTTTAATATCTTTTCTTTCAAATGAGCTGGAAAGTTTGTGATGTTGCCAACGAACTTTATCCTTACTTCGTCCCTTGCCTTCTTAAATTCATCTCCATATAATAGCTCATCGAGCATTTTATCGAAAAGATCGAAAAGTACGTCTATTTCCATCTTACTTCGCTTCATATTCTCGGTTGAAAGTATCCAAACCGAAAGCGTTGAAATGTTAAGGTCTTTACACCATTCTACCAATCTCTTAAGTTTCTGAATGCCTGCCCGATATCCTTCCTTAATCGATTTCTTGTGTTTTTTCGCCCATCTTCTATTCCCATCCGGTATTATAGCTAAATGTATTCCCATCCTATCTCCTATTGAATCTTGTTAACTGAATTTAGATCTAAAATTTTTTTAGGTAATACGGCTTTAAATATCTTATTTGCAAAACCGATGACATCGAAACCCAGCCTATATGCGACCAGTACATAGCAGCCGATGCCTAAGAAGATTAATAGAAACAGATGTAAAATCGATGAATTCGGATCTATGAAAAACCTTGCTGTCCATATTATAAGCGCCATTATAGCTGATGCCACAAAGGGAATGGCGATTGGAAACGTGAATTTTATATTTAATATTTCTTCACTCTTCTTGACCATCAGAGTCAGACCGAAGGCTCTTGAAACCACAGATGCTACTGCAGCGCCTACCATGCCAAATAGTGGAATTAGCAAAATGTTCATAACCACGTTAATGATCGCCGCTGCTAATGCCGAAATGCCTATGAGTTTTGTTAGTTTTTTTGCCCCGAGATATGAGTTTATTATTCCGGTTACAACCCCGTCCAATACAAAGTAAGATAAAATGGTTAGAGGTATCGCTGCCTCAATGTACTGTTGGCCGAAGAATACGTTAACTATTGCGTCAGAAAGCATTGCTAATCCGAATACAGCTGGAACTGCAATGAACAAAATGTATTTCATTACTTTGTTTAGGTTGTCTAAAGAATCTTTTCCTGCGGTTTCATAGGAAGTGAAATATGGAAAAGACACCTTACTTATACCATTGAGCAGGGAAGAAGTAGCGCTTGCAAGCGAAACTGCTATCCTGTAAATTCCAACTGAAGTTGTTCCGACAAAAAATCCTAGCATTACTGAATCGGTCCACATCGTAAACGTAGCTGCTATCGAGGTTATTCCATAAAAGAAGCCGAATGAAAACATTTCTCGAACCGAATCTTTGGTTCTTCCCCTTAAGGAAATGAAACTTCTCAGTATATAGGTCTGGACCAATACGCTTATTGAAATTGCCAGTATGTATCCGGCCAAAGCACCATCAACGCCGAAACCCAAAAGGACAAAAATTGAAGAAAACACCAGTCTCAGAATTTGGTTTGAGCTTGAAATGATGGAATCTTCCCTAAATTTCTTAAGTCCGTTAAGAATTCCTACAAATACAATAAATATGTTGTAGAGAAAGAAATAAAGCGCCCCTGCCAGAAAATATCTTGCGCCGTTATCAATGCTGAAAAATTGTGCAAGGCTGTTTGCAAAAAAAACAATCAATAATGTTGTTAGCAAAATTATTCCGAACTTCCATTTTAACGGCAACCCTATTTTATTTTTTAGGGTCTTTATCCTTTTGTCGTATTTTGATGATATGTAAACTATATAGTAATTCAAACCTACTTCCGATATCGATGACAGGAAAGATACAACTGCTATTACCGTTGAAAGAATTCCCCAATTTTCTTTATCTAAAAGTCTTGCAAGTATTACTGTGGAAACAAGGCTTAATGCTAGGACTATAAAAATACCGAAATATGCCCAAAAGGATGACATTATCAATCTGTTTATATTCGAAGAACTATTCGGCATATTTTTCACATATAAATTTAGATAGAAAGTAATAAAAGACTAAATGAATTATAAGCTGAGAAATAAATATCCCAGTATGCCCGCAACAAGAGTACAGATAAAGTTAGAAGTGCTTTTTGTCCCAAATCCCTTTTCTTCAAAAACCCCCGCTATCGAATCTGATATGCTTCCAATAAATCCGAAGAAACCTATTAAAAGAATATTCATGGGATTATAGTTGTATACTACATATCCGATCAATCCGATTATCAACGCGCCTATAAAAGAAAGATACGTGCCAAGAAGTGAGATGGCGCCTGAAGTGCCTTGCCTAACCGGCTTTAAATTGCTTAATGAGACGGGATTTGGCGACAGAACACCCAATTCAGAACCGAATTTGTCTGCCATTGCACCTGCGAATGACGCTACGTATGCCATTATCCATTTAGAATCTTGAGTAAAGAAGTATAATCCGCATGAAATAAGAGGAAATAAAGAATTAGATAATACGTTCTGCCAGCTTCTCTCGTGCTCGTAAACCCCTTTTTCCTTCTTTTCTTCATACATGTATTTAGTTATGCCGACTCCAATAACTAAAAACGCGAGTGCGATCAGTAAATTTTGAATTGCATAAATTCCTGAAAGAATGAATACAAAAAAGGCGGCCAACAGGACTGATGTTATTCCTACAGCATCTAAAAGAAGAAACCTCATAAAACCACTAATTGCCTATTCCTTCCACAGATATTAATTTGTCGTTTATTTTAAATTCTTTTTTGGTAAAGAGAGGGATTATCTCCATGCATGTTTTCATATGGGAAGTTATTCTACTTACTTTGATTCTAGATTCTCCCTTGGCCAATGCCATGTATATTAATAACTGGTCTCCCATCCATGGATCTACAGCTCCGTTTCCGTTTATTAATTTATTAAGCTGCAAAGCAGCCGAATCGGCAAGATCTTCTGCCTTGAGCCCTTTTTCACCCAATAGACTGCAACCTAAAACCGTATTGTCATATTCTGCCCAAAGCGTCAAAGCATTGCCTGGAGAATCTGACTGTTTGTTCTGTTTTGTTATCAATATACCTGGAAATGTTTTCCTAATTCGCTCTTCCTCTCTTTCCATTATTTCTTCTGGAAGGTTTGATTGCGAGATTATTCCGTTTATTGATTTCAGATCTATCTTTTCTGTAATGTTAATTTGATTTAGTTTAGATTGTTTTGTGAATAAGGTAACTTTCCCATTGCCTTTAGGATACCATCCTAGCCTTTCAACCGCTATCTCTGCGTTCGCTCCCATCTTTCGAATAATTGGCAGAAACACGTTTTCAAAGTAATCTATCGATGGTGAATGTGATACGTGCGTGCCCCCGATTATTGTTGTCTTGCAAGGCCTATCTGCATTAAGCAAGACGGGCAGTATTGCTTGGATCAGCAAAGATATCGAACCTGCTGTCCCTATGTCAAATTCGTAATAGCCGCCGATTATCTTTTTCGGATTGAAATAGAGTTCTTTCGATCCGATTTTATTTCCGCTTATTTCCGCCTGGGATATTGATGAGAGCGCATTTGCGCATGTAACGTGTTGTGCTTGTAAACCTGGCTTTGGCCTTTTGGCTCTTATTTCATTTATAGTGAAGGGAATTTTGGTTATGCATGAAAGTGCTAAGGCTGTTCTAAGTATTTGGCCTCCGCCTTCTCCTTTAGAACCGTCTATTGTTATTGAATCCATCTCATCACATTAAAGGAAAGGAAAGTAAATAGAAAGAGGCCAGTGCATTCGCACTGGCGAGGCGACCAATTTGAGGCAGATGTACAAAATTCGATGTACCCTCTATAAGTATAATATCTAAAAGATTTATAAATCTTACTAATGAAATATAATTAGTATAAATACTTTTTCTTTTATCCTGCCTTCACATACTTCCACTAAAATCCGAGAGTTAGAATAGTATGTTAAACCCCTTTCTTCAAGTATTTTGTATGCAAAACGTTGAAATGAATTGAGGAACAAATATGAGTGATATTATGTTTGATAAATTGTCTCATCTTTCCAAGCTAAAGGGATGCGGCGGAAAGAGAAAAGATGGAAACGAATGCTTTATAGTAGAGGAGATATTTGACGGAACGCCCATAAATAAATTGAAGCGGCTAGATGAAGCCGGAGATTATTTTACATTCATATTGTACAAAAACGGGGTTACTACTTTAGATGCTGTAAGAATGTTAGCTAAAAGTTTAGGGATTAAACCTGAAAGGTTTAGCGTTGCAGGACAAAAAGATAAAAACGCTGTCACTTTCCAGCTTGTTTCTTGTAGAAAGGATTCCTTGACAAAAGAAGATTTCATCGGAGTCAATAGCAAGTTGAGAAGGATAAGGATTGTTAAGATCTGGGAAACTAAAAATAGAATTGCGACTGGTTTTCTTACAGGAAATAAATTTCAAATAACTTTGCAGGATGTGGAGGACATAGATCGCATCTATGAGATATTGAAGGACACGAATGGTTTTGTACCTAATTATTTTGGGCCGCAGAGATTTGGTTCAAGGTTCAGCAATGCAGAAATCGGAAAAAGAATCCTTCTGAAAGATTATGAGGGGGCTGTTAATGGATTGTTGGCATCTGAAAATGAATCAACCGAACTTGGTTATTATGAAAATAGAATCAGTGAATATATTAGAGCTAATAATGATAAAGAGCGCTTTAAAAAGGCGGTTAAATTAATTCCTTCTAAAATTTTGAAGATAATAATAGAAGCCTACCAGTCATATCTTTTTAATCTTGAGTTAAGCTATAGAATTAAAAACAAGCTCTTAGATCCGATTGAAAATGATAAGACTTGCGATTTCAACAAATACGGGTATGTTGATGTAGATGTTGGCGGAAATAAAGTAACGTGTATTCAGATTATAGGCTATGACAGCAGGCCGAATGAGATAGCGTTGGATATATTGTGGAAGGAAGGAATTGAAATAGGTGATTTTAAAGTCAGGGATTTCCCCGAAGTAGGATGTAGGGGTTCTTGGAGGCCTCTGTTAGTAAATGTAAAGGATTTAAATATTAGTAAAGATAAAGATTACGTATTGGAATTCAATCTTACAAAAGGTGCGTATGCAACCAGCGCGCTTCGAGAGCTTTTGGATGTTAAAAGAATATAAGATGATTCGATGGATCTTTCTCCAACTAGAATAATAGAATATATAATGATGTTCTTGGTGCTTTTCTTTACAACAACTATGCTACTGATATATTTGAAAAACCGTCAAAAAGTTAGAGAAATCCCCAAAACAACGAGATTTGAACCCACGGTCAGTTTCGTAATTCCGGCTTACAATGAAGAAAATACCATATTGGAAACTATAAAGTCTGTCTTAAATTCCGATTATCCTAAAAATAAATTAGAGGTCATCGTTGTTAACGACGGCTCTAAAGATAAAACCGCAGAAGTTGTAAAGTCTATAAAAGATAAGAGAGTTAGATTGATAAACAAGCAAAATAGCGGGAAGGCTGACTCGTTGAATAGGGGGATAAAGGAGGCTAAAGGAGAGATAATCGTGACGCTGGATGCTGATTCTTATATTGAAAAGGACAGCCTCAGAAAAATGCTCGCCTACTTTAAAGAAGACGTGGCTGCGGTTACATCTGCAGTTAAAGTAAGGGAAAGAGAGAATATGACTTTTCTGGAAAAGCTTCAGAGGCTCGAATATTTGTTTACGATATTCAACAGAAGGCTCTTCGCCATGATCAACGGAGTTTATGTAACTCCCGGTCCCTTCAGTGCATTCAGAAGGGAAATTTTTGATGAAGTGGGGGGTTTTGATCCGAATAACATTATGGAAGACCAGGAAATAGCGCTAAGAATACAGGCCGCTAATTACAAAATAGAGAGCTGCATGGACGCTGTTGTATATACGGACGTTCCGAAGGATTTCTCTTCATTTATGAGACAGCGTGAACGGTGGCACAGGGGAGGATTTAGAAACATCCTCAAATATCGCTATACCGTAAACCCTAAATACGGAGATTTCGGAATGTTTGTGATGCTATACAGCATACTATCGATAGTGCTTTTGGTTGTTGTTTCCATGGCAGTCGCCACCGCAGTTTCTAAAGGTAATTTCTTAGTTTTAGACAAATTCCTTCTGACAGTAGAGCCCATCCATATTTTATCCGTCATAGTTTTGGCGATTACTTTGTTCTGGACTGTTTTGGCGCTCAAAGAAATGAAAGAGAGCAGGATAAGAAAGAGATACCTTCTTATTTACACGCTCCTATACTGTTACTTGATAACTTTATTTATGTTCATTGCCATATTTAAAGAGCTTAAAGGGGAGAAGCAGAGATGGTGATATTATGGTTCTAAAAAAGATAGAAAGAAAGATAAGTTGGAACATATACTTAGCTGCATTTATAATCTCATTGGTTATTTTTAGCGTTGGAATCTGGTTTGGACTGCAAATTGAAAAAACAGTATCCGAACAGATGAACGAAAGAATACAAGCCATAGGAAATAAGCTTGCCACTTTGAGTGTGCTGACTCTTTTAGAAAATGAAAGCGAATATTGCGAATATCTTAATAATGAACTCTCTAAATTCTGGGAAGAAACATATGAATTGGGAAAGCAGATCGAATTTATGGAAGAAAAGAGAGGGGCCGATGATTACATAAAGGCGAATTATATGGAGCTTGAACTGAGAGATTACTTGCTTAATAAAAAAGTTAAGCAGATTTGTGGAGACACTCGAAATTTAATCCTTTATTTTGTTAATAGCGACGAGTGCAGGCTGTGCAGGCAGCAGGGTGAAATTATAACTTCCGTAAGAATGAAAACCAATACAAAAGTGTATACGTTCGATCTTGCTATAAACTCTACTTTAAACAGAGCTTTGATAAGCAAATACCGGATTGATTCAGGGCGGCTTCCTGCAATTGTTATTAATGAAAAGGTGTACTATGGATTTATGGGTGAAAATGAATTGATATCGAAGTTAAGTTAGGTGTCTCTCAATGGAAAATAGAATATTGATCAACATAATGAAAAAAGGCAAATGGACCATAATCGCCGTATGTGACTCTTCCTTAATAGGAAAAAAATACACTGACGGCAAAATTTGTCTTGATTTAGATAAATATAGGAAATTCTATTTGGGCGAGGAATTGGAAAAAATTGAGGACATCGATCTCAAACTCAAGGAAGCGGCAGTTATAAATGTCGTCGGAAAATTGTCGGTAGAGTTCATTGAAAAGAAAGGATTCGATGTGAAAAATTGTAGACTGATAGGAAAGGAAAAGGTGCCGCATATTCAGATATATAGATTATAGCTTATTTCGATGCGGAAACTATTTTTATAATGTCTCCGTTGTTGAGAATTTGGTCTTTACCTATTCTCAGTTTCCTTTTTGCATCTATCGCATAAAGAAAGGTTTTAGCGAGGTCTGAGTGTATCTTTCCTGCAAGTTGAATTGCTGTCGTTCCTTTCTTTACCAGTATCGCATCGGGAAGAACGTTTCCGAAGTTGTCGGAATATTTATGCTCGTCACTCACAGGAAACACAACAATCAAACCTAGAAATTCGAATACTGCCTTGTCTATTATTTCTTGAACGCCTGTTCCACCGTTTTCGTCCAACACTTTTTTGATTTTTTCAAGTGCTTTCTTCTGCTGATCGTTCGCATTTATTATTTCAAAACTCCTTTCGCCGGGCGTATATTTGACTATGTTGTTTTTTGCTGCCTTTCTCAATGCGAGCTCCCCGTCCGCATACGTTCCTATTATTAATTTATCTGGGAACTTTTCCCTCAGTCTGGTAAAATTTTCTCTTGCCCCAGGTAAATCTATTTTATTTGCAGCGACTATGATTGGCATTACTTCTTTCTTAATGTTTCTGCTGAATAAAGATATCTGCTCTTCAGTCCAATTTATTCGCTCTAATGGGAGAGAAAGATTTTTGGCGACTCGTTCTATTTCCGACTCTGAAATATTCAAACCTGTAAGTATATCATAAAGGGATTTGATGTCTCTTCCTTTAACCTTATTCCAGCCTCGCAATATTATTCCTTCGATCCAATAGGATATTTCTTCCTCAAGGAAGATTATTTCTTCGGCAGGATCAAAATTGTCTGTTGGGTTTCCTTCCGAGTCTGTTTTTCCGCTTGCGTCGACTACCTGTATAAGCACGTCTGCCGACCTTATATCGTCTAAGAATCTGTTGCCCAAACCTTTGCCTTTGTGCGCCCCCGGCACCAAGCCGGCGATGTCCAAAAGATTAATTGGAACGAATCTTTTGCCGTTTTCGCATTTTCCATTCTTGGGATTGCAGTGCACACCTAAACTTTTGCACGGACAATCTATTTGAACGTATGTTACACCTTTGTTTGGATCTATAGTTGTGAATGGACGCGGACTTATTGGAACGTCTATTAAAGTTGCAGCTGAAAAGAACGTTGATTTCCCGCTTGATGGCTTTCCAGTTATGCCTATTAACATTTAATCTACCTTCGTGCATCTGAAAGAAATAAAAATATATTCCTATAAAAGTATTACAGTATAGGAATATAAAAGGTGAGGTTATGGATATTGGTTTTTCAGTAATAGTGTTCTTACTTCAAATTTTCATTGGAATATTGTTTGCGATTCTTTCCGTATATTTAGGTTTAAGGTTTTATGACAAAATGACAAAAGGTATCGATGAAATCAAGGAGCTCAAAAGAGGAAATCCTGCTGTTGCGATAATACTTGCAGCTTTGATATTGTCTATAGGTAATATTGTGCAGCAGGGAGTGAAACAGTTTGACAATATACTCCTCAAAGGGGTGTCGCTCCCATTGTTTATTGTTTCATTCATATTAGCGATTGTACACCTTGGGATTGTCATTTTAATAGCAATACTCACCATATATATTGCAATAAGAATACTTGACTCTATGACTGTAGGCATCGATGAATTGGGTGAAATAAAGAAAGGAAATGTTGCAGTGGCGATTTTAGTTGCTTCTGTCGTGTACCTTGTGTCACTTGTCGTTTCTGGAGCAATAGGCGATATAAGCAATTTGTCTATTTTTAATCCAGAAACTATTGCCTCGATGCTAGGGTTATGAGTCTTTAGCGTATATCTTTACCGTGCTGTCTTTTCCTTCTATTTTTATTTTTTTGTTCAATTCGAGCGGAGATGAAAACTGAACCGTACATTTGGTAGACAGTGTGACGTTTGCTGAATCAGACGCAAGTATTAGTCTGTCGTTTTCTTTCATTAGGAATGTTTTCTCCAAGAAATAAAAATCTAGCTCGCGGATGTTATTGTCCCCCAAAATGCAAATTGAGTTTATTGCATTTTCGATGTCTATAGAAGTTTTTCTGACCAGGTTTTTCTGTATGTCTGTTTGGGCTCTGTCTTTTATTTTGTTAAACTGCCCTATGAATATAAGTAATACCGAGAGAAAAATAGCGAAAATTAAAATGAACTCTATGGATAGCTGTCCTTTCTTGCTTTGAAAAAATCCATCCATTAGCCACCACGGACTATAGTGAAACAAAGTGCCCTATATCATGTGGGGTGCTTGGTGCAGCCGTTCCTGTTGATTCTGTTGTCTGTTCGATCTGTTCATGGATCTTTTCAGTTGTATTGTCTATGGATGCCGCTGCCTTGCTTGCGGATTCTCTCATCTTAGAAGCTACTAGGAAAACCACTCCTAGCAAAATTGCAAGAATTATGATCAACTCTATGGAGAGTTGA
Organism: Microcaldota archaeon; assembly: GCA_026413625.1. Lineage (GTDB taxonomy): Archaea > Micrarchaeota > Micrarchaeia > CABMEP01 > CABMEP01 > DTQF01. The sequence goes on along the minus strand of JAOAKO010000002.1, from coordinate 20,235 downwards.
CCTTTAAGATTCCTATTCATAAGATTATAATGAGAATATTATTTTTAAATTTTACTTATTTTAGCCTGATAGAATCCAGGTCCATTGGAGCCCTAACATCTATGCCTAATAGCCTTGAGAGAGAATGCGCCAGCTCTTCGCATTTCTTAGGCTCGCCGTGATCTATAAGAACAAGCGACGGTTTCGGCTTCATTGATTTGACATAGTTTGTGAGTTGCCTTCTATCGCTGTGGCCGCTAAATCCTTCTGCCGTTTCGACTCTAAGTTTTACCTGAATTGTTTCCAATCTACCATCTTCGCCAACTATAGCAACTTCTTTCTCTCCTTTCTGTATCTTTCTTCCCAGCGAATAATTCGTATTGAAACCGACAAATATTATTGAATTCTTTGGATCGCCAGCCAATGCCTTGAAATACTCTACTGAAGGACCTCCAGTCATCATACCTGAAGGAGCGAGTATTACGCACGGCTCTCCGTCTATTACTTCTTGACGGTTTCCTTTAACCACTTCAAAGATTGGCGACTCGAACGGGCTCTTCCCGCTTAAAATCATTCTCTGCAAGCTGTCCTTTAAGTACTCCGGATATACTGTATGTATTGCCGATGCTTCAAGAATCATTCCGTCTATGTAAACTTTGAAATTTGCCTTATCTGGGTTTCTTCTTGCAAATTCTTCGAATACTAACATTATATCTTGAGATCTGCCGACTGAAAATACGGGGATTAAAACTTTTCCTCCCTTAGCTATTGTCTCGGTTACGATTTTAATGACTTTTTCCTCTGCTTGAGGCCGTGGATGATGGAAATCTTCCTTCCCGCCGTAAGTGCTTTCTAATATTAATGTTTCTACCCTTGGAAATGTGTTTACTGCCGGATTAAGTAGTTTAGTGTGGCTGAACTTAAGATCGCCGCTATAAACTAAATTGTGCAAACCATCGCTAATGTGCAGATGCACTACAGAACTGCCCAATATGTGGCCTGAATTGTGTAAGGTTAGTTTTATTTCCGGACTTATGTCTGTTACTTCTCCGAAATCGCGGGTTATGCAGTGTAAAAGCGCTTTTCTAACGTCTTTCTCTTCGTAGAGGGGCGTTAATCCCTGTTTCTTCATGACTTTTATATAATCGAATGTCAAAAGTGCCATGAGATCTCTGCTTGGAGGGGTGCAATAGATGGGGCCCTCGTAACCCATTGCAAAGAAATATGGAATGAAGCCGCAATGGTCTAAGTGGCTGTGCGAAAGCACTATGGCATTGATCTCGTCAAATGGAATATTTAGCGTCGATACGTATGGATAAAAGTCTTTTGCTGTATCTGTTGCTTCGAACTTAAGACCCGCATCAAGCACTATTTTATCGTTTGATGTCTCCAAGAATATGCATGACCTTCCGACTTCTTTAAAACCTCCCAATGCAGTTATTTTTATCCATGAGGTTTTCTCTACATTGGAAAATATTCTTTTTCCGGTTTTAAGTAAAAATTTCTTCCTTAATTCCGCCTCTTTTAGCATTGTTGACCTAATGCTTTTAACAACTTCTGAAGGTAGCGTCGGAGTTCTTAATACCTTTGGCGCCCACCCTGTCGACTTGATTATTTCTTTAAGGGTTGTTCCCCCTTTTCCGATTACGAGGCCCGGTTTGTAAGCCTCTATCCATACTTCGTGAAATTCGGGTGAAAATCTAATTTCATTGACTCCCGCTTCTGCCTGGATCAGTTTTGAAATCGTTTCCTTTGCTTCATCTGGCTTCATTAGAAGCTGGGGTGCGGCCCTAACGATTATTTTTTTCTTTAGTGCGTTCGCTATATCCTTAACTGGATTGTCTACAGCATAAAATTTCTCTATATCATCTATATATAGAATAATATCTGGACCTTCGGCTTCGATTTTTGCTATAGAGCAACCAGTTGGAATAAACTGTTCTATTTTCTTTGTAATGTCTGAAAGTAAGTTTTGCATTTTTCACACTTTAAAACAGTTAAAATAGTTGAATAGGATCAATTGTTATTTCTTCTTTTTTTCTTTTGATTTTTCTAGTATTTTTTCTACTTCTTCAGGTTTGAATTTTCTAATGCCGTCTTTTGTTATTGCCACAATGTCTATTCCTCCTCCGGATGCAGTGTCCCTTTTCTTTGCAGCATTGATGGCTCTCGCCACTATCGGAATTGCCTCGTTTATTGATGTCTTTTCATAAATGTCGTCTAAGACTGCCTGTGCAGAAAACCAGCCGCTTCCACCATATGCTGTGTGGTCTTTTACAGGTGTCACCGAACCAGATGGATCTAATGTGTATAATTTTGGTGTTCCGTCTTTATCTACACCACCTATTATTATAGCAACGTAAAAGGGCATGAATTTATACTGGTATAACAGATTTTGTAGGAATGAAACTGCAGCATCAACCGAAATCGGCCTTCCTTCCCTAATTCTAAAAAGCCTGAATTCTACTGAAAGTATTCTATCCAATGCCTCTAGATCTCCGGCCAAACCCGCTGCTGCAAATGCGATGTGCTTTTCAGGGGTTCTTACTTTTTCTATGTCTTCTGAGATTACGACCATTCCGCCTGCAGTAACTCTTTTTTCTGCGGCGATTATTATTCCATCAGTGCAAACTAAACCTACCGTTGTAGTTCCTGTCTTAACATTAGTGTCCAATTGATCACCAAAAGATAGTTTAAGATTAAAGAAATTTAGTCGCCTTAATTTAATTAGCCTATTATAATATAAACAGTAGTATATATAAACTTAACGTTAGCATCAGATAGTGGGTAAGTGATGAAATGAAAAGAATAAAAGTTAAAAAATATAGAATTTTGAGGAATGTAAAGGAAAAAATGAAGGGTTTGATGTTTTGTAAAAATGTTTGCAGCAGGTTGCTTTTTGTTTTTGATGAGGATGTTTGTTATCCGTTCCACTCCTTTTTCTGCCCTGAATTTGAAATTTTGTTTCTTGATAGAAATATGAAGATTAACGAATTTTATTTTGTAGACAGCCCTAAGATAATCAAACCTAAATGCAAGTACAGATATGTCCTAGAGACTGAACCTGGTTTTATTAAAAAAATGAAAATTGAAAAGGGAGATGTTGTAGTCCTTTCTCGTTGATCCTATCTTTTCCCTTCCTTTCCTGCGGTTATTCTTAAGGTTCCGCCCACTTCTTTGATCGTTATGTCGACATTCTTTGAATTCTCAAAGCAAGCTCTTATTTGGTCTAGAGAATAGTTTCTTACCGCTGCGATGTTTGCTTTGATTGCTTCTTCTGAATAATCTTTTATTATCGTTTGTTCAAACTGCTTCTTGAAGGCGTCAATATTTATGTCATAATATACCAATCTTATTGGATGGTCGTTTTCTATTTTTGTTGATTCTAATTTTTGATACAGTGATTTAGATAACTGTTTTTGTTTTATAAATTGGTTTACCCTTCTGAATTCTGCCTCGAGCTCTGAAAGTAGAGTGTATATGACGTCGCTTTCTGAAACTAGAACGAATGACGAATCGCCTAAATATGAGATGAAAATTTTTTCATTGAAATCCGCTATCTTGTCTTGAGTCATTTGAGAAATAAGCCTTACTAGTTTCATTTTTGCTTTCTCGCCGTATACTTTTTCATATTCAGCTATGCCTTCTATCTCTAACTTGACGAATTTGCTGTTTTCTTCATTCAAGTATATCTTCAGATTATTAACTAATCTTTCCACATCTGGCAGATCCACTAACGGATCAAAAAGCTCTCCGCTTTTGTTCAGGAATATGTTGACAAGCGCCCTTAGTTCCATTGGATCGAATGGTTTTTTGATGTAGTAGTCGGCACCGTATTGAATTCCGAAAAATCTGTTGACTGTCGCATCTGCGGCAGATACTATGACTACGATTATATTTTTTGTTTCAGCATTTAGCTTTATTTTTTTACAAATTTCTAATCCGTCAGTACCAGGCAACATCAAATCTAAAATGACTAGATCTGGCTTGAAGATGTTTATTTCTTTCAATCCCTCATCTCCGTCATAAGCTGATTTGATTTCATAATTCTCTTCTCCGAGGCTAAGGCGGATCAGATTGTTGATGTCTTTATCGTCCTCGATTATCAATATTTTTTTAGGCTTGACTGACTCTAAAACATACCAAAAATCGAATTTTCCTATGTTTCTTGCCTCTAGTTTGTTTTTTGTTTTCAGTCTTACGAGTGCTCCCTTGACTTCTTCTGCCGGAACATTCGAAAATTCTTTCAATATTTCATTTGTTTCCATGGCTTTGTCCCTAGCTTTAAGAAAAGAAACAATGTCTTGCTCTAACCTAAGGTCATCTATCTCCATAATATCAGATATATCTTAGTATAAAAGAATTAAAATCTTATTATTGAAATTATATTATGGCAGATGAGATAGAACACAAAGATAAACAAACTACCATTCTAGATTTGGCTGATTCTGATGAAAAAATATTTGAAAATGTTAATGTAAAAAATAATGAGATTGAAAAGAAAACGAATATACGAAATGTTCATATTGTAAATGATTCATTATATACTTTATTTAAAAACTTAAATTATCCGGCAGTAATAATAGATGATAAAAAAAATATTTTGTTTGTCAATGAAAGATTTATACAGGAATTTAAGATAAATGAAGAAGAAATTAAAGGAAATAAAATAAGTAAAATATTGAAAAATAATCATCTTTTTTCAAATGGAAAAAAAATAAATGTTGAGACTAAAGAAATTAACCTGGGCCTTACAACCTTAGTTGAATTTATTGATGTTTCTAAAGAAAAAATGAATGAGATGGTTCTCCGAAAACTTAAGGCATTGGAAAATATAGATATGTGTATAATTGAAATAAAAAGAAACGGAAAGGTTGTCTCCTGCAATGAATTTTCTAGAAAGATTATACCTGAAATTAAAGAAGATGTAAATATCAAAGACTATGTGAAGATCAATAAATTTAACCAAAAGATAAAGGAATGTGTTGAAAATAATGCTAGGGTTGAAACTGATGGTATTATCTACAACGGATCGTTGCTTGTTTCGGTTAAAATAGTACCTAACGGGGAAAATTTGATTTTGATATTTAATAATAAAAGCCAGGAAGTAAAGCTTGCAGAAGAGATAAGGGTTGTAAGAGAACAGTATGAGCAGATAGTTAATAACACGACGGATATTATTTGTATAATTGATAAAAATGGTAAATTTAAGTTTGTTAACAAACAGTTTGAAAAACAGCTTGGATACAAAGAGCCTTACCCAACAATATTTCAGATTATACATCCTGAAGACATGCCTGTTTTTGTAAGGTCTCTCACAGAATGCGAGAAAGTCAGGAAGGGTTTTCAAGATAAGGAGTTTAGAATATATAACAACAAAAGAAAAATGATTTACTTTGCCGTAAGTGCTTTGCCTCTGACGCATGAAAATTCATCAATAGAGTACAGTATGACGTTAAGAAATATAACTGAAAAGAAAAAAAGCGAGGATAAGACGGTTGAGGAAAGAGAAAAATTAAAGGAGGATTATAAACGTCTTTCTGAAATTAATAGAATGAAGACCGAATTCGTGAGTATGGTTTCTCACGACCTTAAGACGCCGTTAACAAATATACAAGGTTATGCGTCGCTTTTAAGGAACAAGGTTTTAGGGCCAAACACACCGAAACAACAAGAAGCGGCTGAGATAATTGACAAAGAATCCAAGCGTCTTGCCAAGTTGATAAATGATTTGCTTGATTTGTCCAAATTAGATGCAGGGGCAATAACTTTGCACAAGCGACCGTTTAAACTCAAAGATTTGGAAGATAAATGTTCATTAAGGAATATGGCGGAAAGTAAAGGGTTGACTTTGATATGGAATACTCCGGACAGTTTGGGGGAAGTTTATGGGGATCCTGAAAGAATCGCCCAAGTGCTTATGAATTTAGTTAATAACGCCATTAAATTTACAGATAAAGGTTCAGTCACTATAAATGCTTTTGAAAAGGATCGAAATAACATCCAAGTCGATGTTATCGATACCGGCCCTGGGATACCTAAAAAGGAACAGCAGGCGATATTTGAAAGATTCCAAAGAAGCAGTATATCTAAGCTATATAAAAAGGAAGGTAGTGGATTGGGTTTGGCGATCGCTAAAGAAATTATGAAACTGCATGATAGTGATATTATAGTTAATTCTGAAGTAGGTAAAGGAAGTGTTTTTAGCATTGTATTGCCTAAAGCAAAAAGATTTGAAAATAAAGATAATGTTGACAAATACATTCAGAATATAGGTGTAGAACAAAAAATAAGTGAAGATAGTAACAAAAATCAACAGTAAAAAGATAAAAACCGTCAATGATAAATTAAATATATATTTCAGGATGTGATTTAGAAAGTATGTCTAATTTTAATATATGATTTTTATATAAAATAAACATGGTTTTAATAAAAAAGTAGGGGGAGAGGGTTTACTTCCAGTAATATAGAAATTAATTTAAATTTTTGTAACTAAAGTTACAATATGTATATTTTATATGTTTTTAGATTTAAAAACACGAATAAAAACATTTTAAACAACATTAAAAGGAGATTTTACTATAATTATAATAAATTAAACAAAATTATAAAATTAAAATTATTTAAAAAACAACAAATTTTCCTCATTGATCAAAAAAACAAAGAAATTATAGATGATTTTATGAAAGAATTTTTACCTTGGATAGAATATTATGAATTAAAAATAGGACATATAGAGTTTATTACAGAAAACCAAAAATAATGGAATAGAACCCCCCCACCCCACACAAAATATGTTATTATTTAAATACTTTATTTTTCTATTACATTATTCTAAACTAAATTTTGCAAAACCATATTTATCATATATTTGTTATATAGTGATCGAATGAGGATATTAATCATCACTGAAAAACCATCTGTAGCTCAAAAGATAGCATATGCATTAAAAAAAGACTTTCAAACGCTAACAAAAAAACAACACAAAAGAGTAACTTATTATGAACTTAAAAACGAAAACACAGATTTATTCATAACCCCTGCAGTAGGGCATCTTTTTTCGTTAAAAGAAAAACAAAATACAATACCTGTATTTGAGTTAGAATGGGTACCTTCATACTTAGTTAACAAATCTTCATATTATATCAAAGACTATTTGGATAATATCGTCAACCTGATAAAAAACGCAGATTTGGTAATAAACGCAACAGATTTTGATATTGAAGGCAGTTTAATAGGATATAATATAATCAAGAAATACGGAGATGTAAGAAAAGCAAAAAGGATGAAGTTTTCAACAGTCACACCCCAAGAACTCTATGAAGCATACAAAAATTTAATCGACTTCGACATAGATAACGCTTATGCTGGGGAAGCGAGACATACAATAGATTGGTTTTATGGAATTAACTTAAGCAGGTCTGTAATGAACGCCATCAAAAAATCAGGAAGATATAAATCCCTTTCAATAGGAAGAGTGCAGGGACCGATGCTCCACTTTTTAGTTAAGAGAGAAGAAGAAATAGAAAACTTTAAACCAGAACTTTATTGGGTTTTAAACATTATCGCTAAAGACGTGCAATTTTCACACACAAAAAATCCCTTCAAAAGCAAAAAAGAAGCAGAAACCGCAAAGGAAAACACATCAAAAAAAGGAAAAATAAAAATAAATTCCACGATCAAAAAAATACCACCACCCCCACCATTTGACTTTACCACATTACAGACTGAGGCGTATAGGATATATGGATTTATCCCAGTAAAAACCCAAGAAATTTCACAATCTTTATATGAAAAGGGAATGATAAGCTATCCGAGATCAGCGTCGCAAAAACTTCCACCACAAATCAATGTAAAATCAATAATTTACAAATTGTCAGAAAACCCAAAATTCTCTAAACTTGCAAAAGAGTTAATCGAAGAAAACAAATTCAAACCAAAAGAAGGCAAGAAAGAAGATGTTCATCCTGCAATTCACCCAACTGGCGAAACAGATAAAATTTCCACAGATGAGGAAAAAATATACAATTTAATAGTACATAGATTTCTCTCTTGTTTTGCAGACTATGCAGAAATAAAGGAAAACAACATAACATTGGATGCAACAGAGATATACTCGACAAAAATATCTGAAACTGTGAAAGAAGGATGGCAAAAATTTTATCCTTATTTACAGGAAAAAAAGGAAACAAACCCATTTATCGACGGGGAGGAAGTTTCAATATCTAAAGTAACAATGAAAGAAAAAGAAACCACACCACCGCAAAGATACACCCCAGCTTCCATACTCCAACTCATGGAAAAAGAAAACATAGGCACAAAAACAACAAGAGCAATTGTATTGGATACGTTGTACAAGCGCGGTTATGTTGTAGGAAAGCAAATTACAGTTACTCCTTTGGGTAGGGTCATATACAAAATCTTCAAAAAATACTCCCCTAAAATTTTGGATCCAAACCTAACAAGACAATTGGAAGAAGAGATGGAAAAAATTCAAAATAAAGAAATTTCGAAAGAAAAAACAATAAACGACGCAAAAGAGATAGTGACCTCGATAATACACGACATATTGCAGCACGAAAAGGAAATAGGAACAGAGCTTAAGGTGAATTTAGAAGAATCAGAAAAATTCGCTCCCTGCGCCTGCGGAGGCAACCTAAAAGTAATAGATTATAAAGGAAAAAAGTTTCTCGGATGTACAAACTATCCAAAATGCAAAATAACATTTTCATTGCCTCCATCATATTTGTTTACATACGCGGGCCAATGCGATTCATGCAATTCCCCAAAGATATGGATAATTAAAGGAAAACAAAGATATCAAAAATGCCTGAACCAGAACTGCATTTCAAATAAAAGAAAAGAGGAAACAGAAAGCAAAAAAGAGAAAAAATAAAATCAGACAACCCTTATGTTAATTTCTTTCTTAACCCCATTTAAAATGTAAGAATAAGTCCTATAATGAACGTAAACATTGATTTTTACAGGTATGCTTCCAGGATTTGTCATCACATTTGACCAGATCGGAACTATTACGGTGTATTCGTCGTTTTTATTCAAATATCCTATCCTTATTTCCTTTGTCTTATGGATTCCAGTCTGATCCATCGCCAAACCATTTCCTACCTCTATAACAACAGAGCTAAGCACCGTTTCTTCAGTCATATTCTTTATTTTAATCTCTAAATCACACCTATCTATTTTGTGTGCCGATAATCGTATTGGATTGACTGAAGTTTTAACATCGTAAGGTACCTTTTTCGCAACATTGCTTACATCCTTTTTGCCAAACAAATCCAAAATGCCCATACTATCACTTAATTCTAAATAGATAATCAAATATTTATTGAAGTAGTATATTTAAATTGCTTTCTGTTTTCCGAATGATTTCCGAATGAAATCGAATAGATTTTTAAATATTATACTTAATACATGATTATAAATACGAGGTGTTTTTAATGGGAAAGAAAGTTGGAAATGAAAAAATCAAGAGAGAAGAAGGTTATCTCTACTACATTGGTAAGGACGGATACGTCTGGAAGGCACCAATGAAGGCAAACAAGAAAGGAAAGAAGGGTAAGGTCGGTACAGAGAAGATAACAAAGAAACCAGGCTTCATGTACTATGTCGGAAAGGACGGATACGTATATGAAGCAAAAATGAAGAACGCGTAATTTTATTTATTTTTTTTATTTATTTCTATTTTTTTTAATTTTTATTATTAAAACCAGACTCCCACAATTTTACAATTTTCTCCTTAAACCATCGGCAAATGGGGTCGCTGAGATTTGAACTCAGATCAACAGCTCCCAAAGCTGTCAGCATACCAGGTTAGCCCACGACCCCAAAATGAGCGATTTCTATAATATATTATATATTACTCTTTTAAAACGTTTCTACAATTATATAGTTATGAAGCAGGTTATAGTGTTCAGGTCCGATCTGAAGATAGGAAAGGGAAAGATAGCTGCGCATGCAGCGCATGCAGGCATTACTGGATTCTTAAACGTAGAAAACAAAAACAAAAAGATAACGTCAGAATGGCTCAATAGCGGACAAAAAAAGATTGTGCTTAAGGTCGGTTCTGAACATGAACTCATACAGCTTTACGAAAAAATAAAAAACACCATTCCATGCCAGCTCATACGCGATGCGGGTTTGACACAAGTAGAGCCTGGAACAATAATCTGTATGGTTATCGGGCCCTGGTACGATGAAGAGATAGACAAGCACATAAAGGATCTAAAACTCTTGTAATTGATCAATCATTGTTTGTTTCATTCACGCCGGAGTGGATGGGGGCAGTCTCCATTTCGGCCTGCTCGCTTTCCGAAATCAATTTTGCAACTTCCTTAATTTTTTCTGCCAGCCTGACGCCCTTCTCAGTCAAAAAAACAAACCTAAATTTTTTTTCCCTTGCAGATACAACAAATCCAGCAGATTCCATCTCTTTGATTTTATTGGCGCAGTACAAGAAGCTTACACCGCTTGATTTGCTAAGCTGGCTTATTGTCGCCTTTTCATGCTGAAGAAGCATAAGAAGAATAACACTTGTTTTCTTAATAAAATATTCATTTTTTAGTCTGTTCTTTGATTTTCCCATATTAATAGGAAAGAAGCAATATTTTTAAATATATTATTACATAATAAATTAGAGGCGATGATATGTCAATCCGCTTAAGCAAACTATATGGAATGGATATATTTTCCGATGCGGGAAAATATCTAGGAAAGGTATATGATATTATTGTTGACGTGGAGAAAGGAGAAGTAGTGAGACTTACTCTCGAGAGCATCCACACAGCGTCAAGAGAAGACGCACAGAGAATCATCAAAGAGAAGACAGTCTTATACAAGAATGTCAGATCTTTGGAGGATGTCATAGTGGTCTCAAAAGGAGCAAGTCAAATGCAATACAGCTACCAACCATCAATCTCTTCGAGAGAAGACGAAGGATCCTCCAATCTTTCATTCCTTAAATAATTTTTTTTCTTTTTCAATAAATTTTTAAATTAATCTAATAAACTTATTTTATGTTTATCGTATTTGAAGGAATCAACGGCTCAGGCAAAACAAAACACGTGCATTCGTTTATTAAGGAACTGAAAAAGAGGGGTAAAAAAGTCAAGTTATACGAGTATCCCGACAAAGCAGGAATATTCGGAAAGCCAATCAAAAATTTCCTTAATAAAGACATAGATATTTCACCAGAGTCACAGTTTCTTTTATTTTTGGCAGACATTATGAAGGATCAGGATTCTATAAAAAAGGATCTTGAAAAAGGCTATTGGGTCATCGCAGACAGATATGCATTAACCACAATCGCCTTTCAAAGGATAAACTACACCAAGGCAAAAGAGATTATTTCAGCATTAAACATAATCAGGCCAGACCATATAATATATCTATCCGTTTCTCCAGATATCGCAATTGAAAGAATAAAAGGAAAGAAAAGATACACAAGATTCGAAAGAGACGAAGAATTTCTAATCAAGGCGAATTTCAGATACAAAGAATTGGCAAGCGAAAATTTTCTGTCAAAATGGATAACCATCGAGACAACAAAACCGTTTGAGGAAGTAAGCCAAGAAATAGTTAAGAAGGTACTAAACCACAAGCATTGAGCAAAGACAATTGTTTTTAAGGGAAGGTATTTATTTCTTTTCGTGTATATTATATTCTAACTTCTTTTAAGCTCCGATCGTCTAGTCCGGTCAAGGACGCAGCCCTTTCAAGGCTGAAACTCGGGTTCAAATCCCGATCGGAGCACTAATTCTTAAACAAATAAAAACAGTGAAAATAAAAAAACAAACAGTAAAAAGAAAATTAGCTGAAAAGAAGTTTCAAATAAAATAACGGGGAAGAGAAATTCTTTTTCGCCTCTTCGCTAACTATCATGGTTGTGAGCTCTTTTCTTATTTCAGGGTTTCTTGCAGCCTTATCAATCACTAGGTTAAGCAAGAATTCAATCTTTCCGAGCCTCTGCAATAAGTAGCTCATTTCGAGCTCGCTCTTCAGCTCTCTTCTTATCTCTTCTTCATATTCAGACAGTATCTTCTTGCTGAAAACGCCCATTCTAAGCGCCTTGCTTATTGTTCTGAAAGCCAGCTTTCCGCTAAGCATTGCATTCCCCATTCCCTCTCCAGAGAAAGGATCTATAAGCGAAGCGGCATCGCCAATCAATATCCATCCATCACCAGCTATCTGCTTTCTGATTTTCGAACCTAGCGGGAGGTTCCACCCCTTAATCTCACTGATTAACCGTGCGTTCTTGAATCTTTCTTTAAACATCGGGTTTTCCTTAATTTCTCTTTCCATCAGCTCCTTTAGATTGATGTTTCTCGCTTTCACATCCTTTGTAAGCATTCCAAGCCCGACATTCGCAGTTCCGTCTTCATACGGGAATATCCAGAAGTATCCGGGTATCGCTGTTTTTGTGAAGTGAAGCTCAATAACATCCTTCATTCCAGTTACTCCGTCGTAATATCCTCTTACTGCAACGCAGTGGTGCGCAGGGTCAACTTCGAATACGCCAACCTTTTGCGCAACTACAGACATCGCACCGTCAGCGCCGACGACTATGTTTGCATAATATCTCTGCTCTTTTCCGTTCTTATCTTTGCCAACAATGCCTATCACTTGTTCTCCATCCTTAATAAGGTCAGTTACAGTGAATTCTTCAAGAGTGTCGACATGCTTCTTAGCGGCCTTAAACAATACGTTGTCCAATATCTCTCTTCTGCATACAAACCCATCCTGATTTTCAGTCCTTATCTCAAGGATGGTTCCTTTCGGAGATGAGAATATGACTCCGTTATTGACTCCGTGCGCAACCTTCTTTATTTCGGGGAGAATTCCCAATTCCCTTAAAACAGAGATCGACTTTCCGCTGCATGCGTCTCCGCACGTCTTGTCTCTCGGAAATTTTGCCTTGTCAACAAGAAGGACCTTTCTTCCTTCTCTTCCAAGGAAATTTGCGCACACAGAACCAGCCGGCCCTGCACCTACAATAATCACATCATACTTGTTAGTAACTGCCATTTTTTCACCTACAGATAGATTTTTTGTTCCATTTAAAACAGATAGCACAAGTAACAGACGTTACTAATATTATATGCAGATAAAGGAATATAAATATATCAGTCATTTTAATCCGGCTTTCGCTAAGGATGTAAATAAAATAAGAAGATAGTTTGAGTGAAAGACACGAAGAAATTTGTGAGTAAGGAGATTTAGTATCAGCTGGCTCGCAGCTCGCGTAAGCTCGCTGCCTACACCACTGACCTATCAAACGGGTCTGCTACCCGCTCTCACGTCTGCCTAGTTTTGGGCAATCCTTCGACCTTAGATGCTTTCAGGTCTTATGATTTGGCGCGTGGCTGCCCGGCGATGCTATTTACAACCGGTACACTAGAGGCGCCCGTCCCATGTTCCTCTCGTACTAGTGGGGCGCTCCCCTCAGGCAGATGCAATCCTAGTAGATACTACCGTACTGTCTCGCGACGTACTGAACCCAACTCGTGTATCTCTTTAATGGATGAACAAACCAACCCTTGGGCGCTCCTGCACGCCCAGGATGAGATAGGTCGACAGCGATGTACCAAGCCGCGGGGTCGATATGTACGCGACAGACTAGCGTTCTAACGAAGACTAAGCTGTCGCAGGGTACTCTCGCCCGCGACGAGCCTGTTTTGGGTCTTCACAGCTACAGAAAAGGACAACAAAAACACGATATAGAAATATCGGAGAGGAGTGTATGTCCAGGTGATGTGGTGCAACTGAGAAGATTACCCCCGAGGTAACTTGTCTGACAGACTGAGCCCTTAACAAAAGGATTTCAGTGTTCGTTAAGCCCGGCTTTCGCCTCTGCGTCCCACGCTTTTAAGAACGCAGTCAGCCCTGCATTTCTCTTTAACCGTCTTCACCCGACCTTCAGTGGCCGCACGATGATACGCGTCATTCGCTGTTCAACCTCATCACCAAACCGCACTAGGATTGTGCGTCAGAGGTTGTTCATTATATCATTCGCCACCATGCGGTCATTTCTGACCGGGTTGAGCAGAGCTTTGGGCGCCCTTATTTCCTTATTGAGGGCGTACTGCCCCAGCCAAACTATCCACCTGCCGCTGTCCCCTTTCAGGTAAGAAACACAAGGATTGAAGAGTGGTGTTACACTTTCGCATCCGCCTCAGCCGCAACCGAGGTTTCTACGCTCCCACTTACGCTCTGCAACAATCCCTGAGTTCCAACAACAGGCTATAGTAAAGTTCTACGGGGTCTTCGTTTCCCACTAGGATTCCTCCGCATATTCACGGAGCAGTGAGTTCACTAGGTCCCTCGTTGGGACAGTGGGAGAGTCGTTATGCCCTTCATGCAAGTCGCCAATTAAGCGACGAGGTATTACGCTACCTTAAGAGGATCAGAGTTATCCCCGCTCTTCGCCAGCCCTTAAATCCCTTGAACGAGACGTTCGGGTACTGGTAGTGAGCAGGCATCGGCAACCATACAAGACGTTTCCATTTTGCGGTTACCTGTGTTTTTGATAAACAGTCGCTCTCCCCTTGTTACTGAGACCTGCACATGCACCTTGAGATACAAGCGCAGGCAACCCTTCTACCGAAGATACGGGTCTAATTTGCCGAATTCCCTGACGAGAGTTCCCCTACCACGCCTAAGCCTTTTCAGCTAGCCACACTTGTACTAGTTCTAGGTACGGTCATTATGGATCGGATAGGACCACTTTTCACGGGTCCAAGGTCTCAGCAGAACCCCCAAACGAGGGCTATTCGCGCCTTATGCTGCTTCTCCTCATAACGAGACTCCACAGCACTATGTCGCTTGAACAGGGTCTCCCCTGCTCTGCCTAACCTCAGACGTCATGTTCCTACCTTGCGTTGCCGCGTCTACCATAATGGTACAGGAATATTAACCTGTTTCCCCTTCGTCCCCTAGTAATTAGCTGGGGCCTTAGGACCGACTAACTCTTGGCTGACGAACGTTGCCAAGAAAACCGTGGGCTTTCGGCGTACTGGATTCTCACCAGTATTTGCTGCTACTAACTCCAGGATATTTATTGCAATACGCTCCATTGGAGCTCACACCCCAACTTCTCTGCGTACCGCACACCTCCCTACCGGATCACACCTTTCGGGTGTGCCCTTGGGTCTCAGCATCCAGCTTTAGTCCCGTACATTTTCGGCCTGTATATTTCTCCCAACAAAGTTGGTGTCGAACGGTCCGCTATTACGCGTTGCTTAGACGATGGCTGCTTCTAAGCCTACGTCCCGTCTGTCTAGAAATACACATTCCTTGTGGCTTCACACTTAGCTGGAGTTTAGGGGCTTTAACCCAAGACTCGTTCGTTCACGTCACGGCTCGTCAGCTTACCCGACGAAACCCGACTCCCTGCTTCTACGATGATTGTAGATTCGGAGTTTGACAAGAAAGCAGGCTCTTTCGAACCTATTCTTTCTAATCAGTGCTCTACCCCACAATCCATCTCCACAGGGGTCATCCTGAGGGATGCTTCGGGAGGAACCCGCTATCGCGATGCTCGATTGGACTTTCACCCCTACACAGGAGTCACCTAAGCAGATATACTAGCACTAGTTGCGGCCCTCCACCAGTCGTTAGACCGGCTTCAGCCTGCTCCAGTGTAGATCGCAACCGTTTCGGGTCAGATAATAGTGACTAAACGCCCTTTCAGACGATGCACCTCGTTCAGCACTGCGTGCAATCGCTTTCGCTCCGCCTTTCGGCTCGCCACTACCATCTACTCCCTGGATCTTGTTTCGAGAAGTACGATATGACACTGGTCCAGAACCATCGTACAACGACATTGCTGTCGCTTCCTTCTGGCTCCTTCGTCCCTTTCATGCCATACCAACCTGTGACCATTCAGTTTCAGGCACTTTTAACTCCCATTTCTGGGTTCTTTTCAACGTTCGCTCACGCTACTAATCCGCTATCGGTCTTGGCTACTTGTTTAGAATTGGATGTTGCTCCACCCAACTTCGTACTGGATTACCAACCAGTACTACTCTTTTCGTCTCCCTCCCCCTATCTTTTGCTTACGGGGCTGTCACCCTGTTTCGCGCAGCATTCCAGCTGACTTCAGCTCCGATGAAGGATGGTTGAGACGCCCACATCTACTGCAAGTTGCCCTGCAGCATTCGGTTTGTTCTATCCGGCTTTCGCTCGCCGTTACTAACCGGATCCCAATTGGTTTCTCTTCCTGCGGCTACTAAGATGTTTCAATTCACCGCGTTCCTGCCCATCTCTGGGCTCACGGAGATCGACGGATCAACGCTTGCATGCAGCTACCCGTCGCTTATCGCAGCTTGCCACGTCCGCTTGGAAACCAAGCCTGGCCATCCCCTGAATGGCGTAGCACTCACAAATACAGTGTTATCACTGCTTCGTGTCTTTCACTCAAACCTATATTCGCATGAAGCACGCATCATCCATTCGGAAGACGCGCTATGGACTCGGCGTGAATCACGCACAGCCTCCCTAAGGAGACCACGTTTCGAACACGCAGCCTCCTCCTGTCTTGGAGCTTCTTTGCGAACTTTCCTGCTAAGAAAGCTCTTGCAAAGGAGGCGCTCTACCATTGAGCTACGAGCCCATTATCAACATACTTCAGAATCCAATTACAACATTCCGTGCCTTGCTTGATGCGCTATAATTATGAATTATAACGAAATGGAACTGTGCACACTTTAAACCAATTTAATTGATAAATTGGAGGTGATCTATCCGCAGGTTCCCCTACGGATACCTTGTTTATCGAGCGATGAGATAGTAATTTTTGTTTCCAATTTTTTTGGTTGTCACTTTTCCTTGGTGATTAAGTTTAATTAGCATGATTCTTATTCTATGATATTTTGCGTTGGTTTCATACATCAGTTCCTCTAATGTCTTCCATTTGTTTAGATGCTTTATAATTTCTTTCTCAGTGATGCGCAAATCATTTTCTTTTATTTTCAAAATTCTGTTTGCTTTTTCACTTTTTTCTCCATTGTAAAATCCGACAATTTTCATAAATTTCTTTATGTCTTTTACGTAGAAATAAACTTGCTCTGATTCTTTATCATGTTTAAGTTTAGGTGAGGTTGCATCAATTCCTTCTTCCATAAGGGCTGTATAAGCGAATTCCGTAATGCGCTTTCCCTTTTCACTGTTTTTTTGTTTAAATTCTATATACCCTTTCAGATCTACAGACGCTTCCGCATCGAATAGACCTCTAACCACATCAAGTTTTTCCTTTCTAGCTAGGATACTGAAGTTTGCAAAAGTTTCTTTAACAAAAGAAGCTAGCTCTTTCGATGCGATTCTTATTCTTATTTTTTCTAGATTATGTTTCCATGGGCTTGTATTTTTTATTATCTTTATATTTTTGTTGAATATCTTTTCCCATTTCTGTCTTAAATCATCATCCCCTGGTTCTCCATAAATGTTTATTCTTATTCTTTCTGAGAATCCAAGCTCATTTAAAACAGAAATAGACATATTGACAATAGATAGTGAAGAGTTGTATATGTCAATATGCCTATCGTCATAGTATCCATCACCAAGTATCAAACCGCACAACCAAAATTTGGAAACGCCCATCTCATCACTTTACGACTTTAGGCCTCCAAAAGATATAAATCTTACGGAGTTAGCCCCCCTCATAAAAACTTGGCTCGATACCATCAGTTTCCCAATAGTGCCTCACCAAGCTCTCACTTGGGTGACTTGACGGGCGGTGTGTGCAAGGAGCAGGGACATATTCACCGCACGATTGTGACATGCGATTACTAGGCATTCCAGCTTCATGAGGGCGAGTTTCAGCCCTCAATTCGGACTTAGATTGGGTTTGGGGATTAGCTTCTCCTCTCGGAGTTGCAGCCCATTGTCCCAACCATTGTAGGCCACGTGTAGCCCGGAAGATTAGGGCCATACTGACCTACCGTCGCCCTCTCCTTCCTCTGTTTTAACAACAGCGGTCTCCTTAGAGTGCCTTCAATCCGGAGATTGAAGTAGCAACTAAGGACGAGGGTCTCGCTCGTTGCTGGACTTAACCAGACAGTTCACACCACGAGCTGACGATGGCCATGCAGCACCTCTCGGCTTGTCGGGTAAGATCTTTAGTCTGACCTTCATTCTGCCGTCGCTCCCGGTAATATTCCCGGCGTTGAATCCAATTAAACCGCAGCCTCCACGCCTTGTGGTGCTCCCCCGCCAATTCCTTTAAGTTTTAAGCTTGCGCTCGTACTCCCCAGGTGGCGGACTTAACGCCTACGCTACGGCACTGCCATAACCCGAAGTTACGGCAACACCTAGGTCCGCATCATTTACTGCTAGGGCTACACGGGTTATTAGCCGATTAGAGACATATTATATCTCATAAGTTTTTCATTCTTTTCAGGATGGAGAAGTTTTATGGTCTCAGAAAACTTCTTAATGTTATTTTTCCCATAGATTCTTATTTCATACTCTCTTTTTCTACCAGATCGATTTCTAACATGTACGCTTATCTTAATATTCTTTTTTTCAAGAAAATTCTTGACAAATTCAAATATAGATTGGCACGTGATTGAGAAATCGATCTCAGCCTATCTTGATTTAACACATCCCTCACTATCAAAAAGGTCTCCAATATATGCTGCCTGATTTTCATCCGAAAGTGATTCAATATAAGAAGGTAGTTTCAACGAACCTCTTACACTTCCTTTCGGAATCTCCAACACTTCTGAAAAATAGTTGTATAAAAGCGAATTTTTAGTGTAGCTATAAAAGGAATTTCTGTTTTTATCATGAAACAAATTCAATTTTATACCAAAAACCTGCGCAAACAATGGATGAATTACAAAGAGATGATATTCTTTAGAAGAATCAGTTATCAAGATTCTTCTTCCAGACATGTTTCCATCCCCATGCATCATTCCAATTAGTCTACACAATTCAGGTGTATATTTCTTAGGCAGCAAGACTGGATATGGCGATCTTTTCAAATAGAAAAAATCACCCTTCCTCTTTATAAAAGGTATTTTCGATATAAATTCATCGACACGGTATTCTAATTCCATGCCGTTATATACCGAACATCTTTTTTAAAGTTTTTCTCTAACTCAGTATCTAATCCGTTTCGTTCTCCTAGCCTTCGCACCTCACCGTCAGACATGTTTTAGTCAGACGCCTTCGCCGCTGTGGGTCCGTACAGGATCAACGGATTTTACCCCTACTCTGTACGTACCTCTGACCTCCCCCATTCTCGAG
This sequence comes from Microcaldota archaeon, assembly GCA_026413625.1. Classification (GTDB taxonomy): domain Archaea; phylum Micrarchaeota; class Micrarchaeia; order CABMEP01; family CABMEP01; genus DTQF01. Next base: position 993 of record JAOAKO010000002.1, on the reverse strand, counting down.
CCTGTTAGTACTCTCTGCACGCCCCTCGGTTAGGCCGAAGGATTTCACAGAGAACACAACAAGCCAGCTACGTGCGCTTTAGACCCAATATACGTGGATACCACTCGGGCCGCCAGTATTACCGCGGCTTCCAGTCCAACAACATAACGTGCAACGTTGTTGAAAGGCTGGCACTGGTCTTACCCGGCCCTTATTCCACCTGCTATTTACACAGGTGAAAAGACTCTCCGAAGAGAGTCACTCGGAATTCCCTTGTCACGCTTTCGCGCATTGCAAAATTTTCGCGCCTGCTGCATCCCGTAGGACTAGGGCCCTTGTCTCAGTGCCCTTCTGGGGGCTCCAACTCCCATTGCCCCTACCGATTATCGGTTTGGTGAGCCGTTACCTCACCAACTGCCTAATCGGCCGCAGTCCCATCCTTAAGCCCGCCACGTACAATTCCGTGGCAGATTTAAACCAGGGGTCGTTCCAGATCCCCAGGCCTATAGGGTATTATCCTCAGTTTCCCGAGGTTATCCCCTTCTTAAGGTTAGGTTGACTACGTGTTACTCAGCCGTACGCCACGACACCATAAGGCGCCGTCGACTTGCATGGCTTAGTCGAATTCCGATAGCAGTACCCTCCAGCAGGATCAACTGGAAATGCTGCATCTTCCGTCTTGCGTAAATCACTCCGAATCATCAAGTCATCGTAGTGATGCCAGTTCCGCAAGAATTCCGAATGCAGACTACGTATTGTACTGCGCATTCAAGCTTACTCTTAGCGAGTGAGCACAGAATGTCCTTGCTGAATTCTGAAGTATATCCAACCTGAATATACAGCTCAGGTTCTCATGAACAGAGACTATTCGCCATAGTGGAATTTCAACTCATTGCGCGAGAAATAGATTCGCACTCCTCTTTGCCGTGCTAAGGCGGTAAGATATATAATGTAACTAAGATTTATAAACCTTTCTGTCTGTCCTCCAGCCTAAGAATAGGAAAATAATAAAAA
>JAOAKO010000001.1 GCA_026413625.1 Microcaldota archaeon | reverse complement strand
CACTTATAATATATTTAAACTTTTCTAAAGTTCGAATATTTATTATAATCCGCTTTTATTAACAACTTTTTAGAGCACTGCCGATTAACAAAAATAAACACGGATTCATATGATTTCTTTAAACTTACTTAAACTCTCTCCTTTTTCAGGTTTTCTGAAAATAAACAAATGTTCATGAGCAATCAGTAAAAAGTTATTATTACGCTTTCTCCATTTTATTGTTCCGAACATCTTATGTTGAAGTTTTATAACATCTTCCTTGAGAATAAAACCCGCATTTAAAAAGGATTGTAAAACTTTTACAGTCACGGGCACAAAATGACCGTGCCTTCTTGTATCGCCCATTAAAATCGCACAGTATTTACCTGGTTTTAATACTCTATAGAATTCTTTTGCAACCTTTTCCATTTCTTTAGCAAATTCATTGATAGAAGTAACTTTTGAGAGATCTCCATCCACTTTCTCTTTTGATTTTTGTGTATAAGAAATAATATTCGCATATGGCGGATGCGTTGCAATTAAATCAATCATTTCGTCCCCTATTTTTTTCAAATTTCGTGCATCTCCGCAGAATACTTTATGTATCGTGTTAGTGAATTCATCATATTGTTTTCTAAATTGAATACGATCCATCGTTAAGAAACACGCTTCTTTATTTACATCAACTGAGATACTATTCCTATTTGTTAAGACACATTCTATGGCAGTAGTTCCACTTCCAGAAAAGGCATCGAGAACAGTATCTCCTTCCTTGCTGTATCTTAGAATTATGTTTCTTGGAACTTGTGGTGCCCAATTTCCCCTATATTTATTATTTAAATAATGGGTGGCCCATATACCTCGTTCAGGAAAAGACCATACTGTAGTAGTTTCTAATTTAAAATCTTTAGGTTGTAATTGTTTGATTTCCCATTTTTTACCAATTTCAAGAACTGAGTTTTCAATAATTACTTCTTTGTGTCCTTCTATAAAGTTTACATAGTCTTTTTCAGTAATTTCTAACATAATATCTTCCTTAGACAATTTGATGCCAATCTAAGATTTAAAGGATAATCTAACTTTTCAAGTGCACGTTTTCTTTCCTCTTGTTTAGTTTGCCACACCGGACCGTCTGTAATAAATATGAATTTAATATTTTTTTCTTTAACTGCTTTTTGTAGATTTATGAAACTCTGGATTGTTTCGAGTGGTTTACTCCCAACTCCAGCGAAGAAAACCTCAACAACCGCAACAATTTTATTATCTTTATATATCACAAAATCCGGTTTCTTCGAACGCTCAAATTCAAATATTCCCTCTGTTTTTCTTATGTCTATCCCTTTCTTCTTTAAGTGCTTAAAAACTAAATCCTCATACGCAAAACCTGATCGATTTTTTCTTGCATTTGTATCCATCCCTACCTCTACGCCAGTTAAATATGAGTATAGGTCTTTTATTCTTCCTAACAATTCAATAATTCCAGATTCTTCACAAAATTGAATTACATCACTTAAATTTGACTTATTAAAGTCTAGCGATAAGAAAGAGACCGATCCTTCTTTTGAAAATCTAATCAAATCAAGATTATTTTCTCTAGTTGCAATAATTAATGGCAGTATTTGACGCGTTTTTGGATATTTTTTAAGTATGGATTCTAGTCTTAATTTCCTTTCATTATAATCCTTTATGTTTACGAGGCAATTTAATAAAGAAATCTCTTCTAAATGAGCCATAACATGAGAGAAAACTTTTTCCCAATTAACAAAAAATGCCGCATCTCGGTTTGATACTAGTAAGCTATTGAAAAAATCATTGAAATAAGCTTCTTCAGAAGGATAACCCAGTTCATTATATTTCATTTTTTCACCAGTTCATTAGTACAACTTCCGCAACTTTTCCTCTGCTTTCTGCTTTACAGCTTATTGCCCTTTTTGCAAATACTTCTACCTGTTTATAATTTTTATAAAGCTGAGTTATAAAATCAGTATAAGAATTGCTTACCATCACTTTGACTCCTATTACAGTCAATAAATCGACAGTTTCTTTTAATCTTTCCTGATCCTTTGGCGAAAAGTCATTTGAAGTATAACTTGTAAAGTTAGCTGTAGCTGTTAACGGATAATATGGCGGATCAAAATACGCAAAGTCATCTTTTTTAGCATACTTTAACACTTCTGAAAAATCTACTGCCATTAAGACTGCAGGTTTAAGTGCCTCAGAAACTGCAATTAAATTATCTTCATCTAAAATTTTTGGATTTTTATATTTCCCGAATGGAACGTTAAATTTTCCCTGTTTATTCACTCGATATAAACCGTTATATGCAGTCTTATTAAGATAAATAAATCTTGCAGCTCTTAACACCTTATCTTCAATAATTAAACCCCTTATTTTATAGTAAGCAATAGCATCATTTATATAATGTGGTTTTTTTAATTCTTCTATAAGTTCATAAACGTTTTTCTGAATAACTCTGTAAGAGTTGATTAACTCTTCATTTGCATCGTTAAGATAAGCCTTTTTAATTAAACCAAGACTATATAATTTAAAATATAATGCACCACCACCTAAGAAAAATTCATGATAATTATTAAAATTCTCAGGTAAATTGGATACCAATTTGTCTAACAGCTGTCTTTTTCCACCTGCCCATTTGACAAAAGGTTTCGGTTCTATGCCCATAAACTCTATTTATTAATATCTTTTTTAATTCTTTTTGAGCCTAGTTTCCAGTGATATTGCACGGCTATGTTAATGTTTTTAAACTTTTGATAAAATATCCATTAGATGCCGTTTGAATTGTCTCCATCGTCCATTAATCTTTTCCTGGAATGCCCGAGGTGCTTCTGGCTGGAGAAGCACAAGGTATGGAAGCGCCCCTCCGCCGGATTCCCTACTCTGCCTTCAGGAATGGACAGGATATTGAAAGAGCATTTTGACAGGTTCAGAGACCGCGGTGAGCTTCCGCCAGAGCTGAGAAACAGCGAATGCAGGCAAGGCTACAGCCTGTTTCAAGACACCTCTCTGCTCAGAGAATGGAGAAATGCGAGGAAAGGAATATCATGGAAGGACGAAGAAGGCAACGTTCTGCGCGGAGGAATAGACAATCTTCTTGTCAAGGGCAATAAGCTGGTTGTGTTGGACTATAAAACGCGAGGATTCCCAGCAAAAGAGGAAACATATAAAGCATATCAGCATCAGCTGGACATATATACTTTCCTTCTGCGAAAGAACGGCTATTCTACAGAGAATTTCGCATTTATTATTTTTTACGTGCCGAAAAAAGTCACAGAAACCGGAGAAGTTATATTCGACAGCGAGCTTGTAAAGATGAGCGTGAACGTTGAAAATGCGGAAAGGATTTTCAGGGAAGCGATCTCTCTGCTGAAAGGACCCTGCCCGAAAGAAAAATGCGAATGGTGCGAAAGAGTCTAAACAAGCTTTAGGATGTCAGAGAATCTCTTTATCTGGAATGAGGGACGCGCTGATTTCTCATTCCCGAATTTCTTCCTATTCTTCTTTTTCTCGCCATATTTTGCTAGAACCGTGACAGCCCCAATTTTATTTCCAGGTTCTATGTCTTTAGTTACAGAATCCCCCACCACCATTGCTTCTTCGGGCCTTACCTTCATCTTCTTTAACGCCATAAGAAACGGTTTTGTGCTCGGCTTCTTTACCTTTGAGTCTTCGTATGTTATCACAACATCGAATTCATTTTGTATTCCCATCGCAGCAAGCCTTATCCAGGCTTCTATTTTTGGCGCATCGGTAACAACAGCAAGCCTAATTCCTCTTTTCCTTAGCCTCGCAAGCGTTTCTCTTACTTTTGGATAAGGCACTAGCAATCCAGACTCCCTTGTCTTTCTGTACGCAGCTATCCCTGCGCCGACTATTCCGTAATCAACGCTTCCTGTCATCTCCCTAAGAAGCGCCTGGAAAATCTCTTTGTATTCATATCCGTATCTGTCGTACAAATTGAAAATAAGGGATAATGCCTTTTTTCTGTCTGATTTCAAGCCTGCCCTGATCATTGCGTCCACTGCAGCTCTGCAGGCAAGCTGCTTCATCTTCATGAAGTCTATCAATGTATTGTCGAGATCGAAGATTATCGCCTTGCATCTGTTTGGCATAGTTGACATGGTATCAAAAATAATTAATTGGTAAATTTATAATCGTTTAGATTTTAATCGGCAGCAGTTTTCTTTCTGAAATGTTTTGACAATGCTTCTTTCTTAATGTGAACGTTTTTCCTGTTTTGTAAAAATTTTAATGGCATCAACAATCATTCTTTTTGGAATATAGTTATACGTTTTGCCATTGTATTCAAAAGTACGGCATTCGACCGAATGGCCAATCATCTTGCAACAGTCTTGGCATCTGTTGGATTTCAATGCCTTTTTCTTATTTAAAATCTCCTCTATGTCTTTGCCGTTGATGAGTATGTCTTTCCTTCCACAATTTTATTTATCAACTCAAATCACTTAGAGCTATTCCTTTACCTTCACAGTCGAATCCAAGTACTTGTCAAATTTGTTCGTATTCCAATTTTGATTTCCCAGCCAGCTTGACAAATATGCTATTCGGAAACTTTGTAACGAATTTATTATAATTCGCAACTCGATTATTATAAAGTTCTCTCATTTGGGCGATGCGGTCTTCGGTGTCCTTTAACTGTCGCATTAGCTTTAGGAATAAATCAGACGCTTTTAATTCTGGATAATTTTCAAATTTGATCAAGATGGAATACGAGCTAGCATTATTCCCTTCCAGGCTCGATCTGATTTTAGATAGCTCTTCCAAAACTGTTTTTTCATGCTTTACATATCCTTTTACTACCTCAATTATTTTAGGTATTAAATCCGCTCTTCTTTTGTATTCTACATCAATTCCATATTTGGCATTGTAACAAGATTCTTCAAATCTCACTAAAATATTGTTAAGGCGTACAAAGTAGACGCCGACAATTACGAGTATAAATGGAGAGAATCCATACAATATTGCAAGAAGCAATTGCGAAGACATGAAGAATGACGCACTTAAAAACAAAAATATGTAGAGTGCAATTATGTTAAATATACCAGTTTCTTCATCTTCTTTTGACTTAAGGTTTTCTTCGATATATTTGTATTTATCCTTATGGCTCAAAATCAATGGAAAATCATTTGTTGGGGTTAAGTATAACTCACCGTTTTCTTTTTTGACGACACCCGTATAGTATATGTTATCTCCGCTTTTGATTCCCGCTTCAATGGCAATTTCCATGCCTTTTTTATCTGCGACCACATAACTCGGCTCGATTTCTGCATAATTCTTAGAACCTGGAGACAAAATTTTAGTAATGATCGACAGTATATCTGCAGTTAAAAACAGTTCAGTCAATGGCGAACATTTGTTTAGGTCTTGGAACTTTACGTTTATTTTATTGCCATCTTTATCTATTATTACCGCATCATTTCCTTCGACTATGTCTTTTGTAACATTGATTTCGCCGTATGCATATTGCGTATTTTCAATTCCTTTAGCTACTCTTTTTAGTTCGAATCGATTTAAGTTTGAATATCCGATCTTGCTTGCAAGCGAGGTTATCGCTTTGTTTGCAACTGAGCGAAGCAGATTCGCATCTAACATGTACGTAATTTCAAAATAATGGCGATATATGTTCTCATTCTTGGATTTTGATGGAACAGTTACTATCGTTCCTTCGCCAGCTATGGGAATTCCATCTGTAGCGTTGTCTAAGGAAGTCAAGGGCGTTTTTTCTAATTTATTTATTAGCGCAAATCTTCTTTGATTTTGGATTTCCTTTCCCACCAAAAGAATTAGCATGAGCACAAAGAAGATTATATACATAATCCGAACTGAAAAGTCTCTCGTATACGATGATATCATCGCAAAAAGAACGATAATGGCCAATATAAGCCCTATCCAACCCAAATACAAAAGCAAATTATTTTTGCCCATTTAGGATCACCTAAGAGGTATATGATATTAAACGGCAAATAATAAAAACTATTGTAAATTGCAGTCAATCATTTCGAGCAAAAGGTTTTTATATGACTTATGGATTAAAAATATCTATGGAACTTAATAATTTAAACCCGCAGAAGATTGGCGGGATCCTTAAGTCCAATCTTGAGAAGATTAAGAAATCGATTTCAAGCCTTGATCCTTTGTCAGAAGGTTTGGTGATTCTGAATTTTAAGGGAAAAGACCAAAAGGAGATTGCGGGAGCAGTGAATAGGTCTTATAATAAGGTCAAAGCTATGATTTTAAATGCGAGAAGCAGATTTATGCACAGGCTATTTAAAGAGGGCGTGAGCAAAGACACAAGAGACGCAATTTTATATTTTCTCGAAAGAAGAGATTACATGTCGGATTTTGAAAAGGACAAAAACTTAAAGTCTATTATAAACGATATCGTATCTATAAAAAATATAGACCTAAATAACATCTACGAAAGGCTAGAAGAAGCTCGCATACAAAAAAGATATTCCAGGTCTCAGCAAGACATTGAACTCCTAACGGAATTGTTAGTGAAGCACATCAAGATGCATTATGAAAGAATAGCAGCTACATACAGCATAATTAAGGAGTTTAATGGCAAATGGGTCTCAGTCAATGACATTAATTTTGTAATGAACAGGATTTTCGATTTGGATAAAACGAGATTTCGCTATTATGGAAATGTAAATAATTTTCAGACAGCGGCATTGCTCTTTCAGCATGATGGCGTATCTATGAAGGCTGTCCAATCCATCTATTGCATATACTCTCTCAAATACAATGCCTTAGGCAAAAAGGAACTTATTGCATTTAACAAGGGTAACAAAGAGAATGAAAACAGCGATGTCAAGCAAACAGAACTCATGTCATGGCTCCTTGAAAAAAAGGAATACGAAAAAATATGCTTAGATCCGGACCGCACCGCGGTTTGGATTGCCAAAAACTTCCCGAGACATGTAGAGCAGTATGTTAAATTGTACTTGAAAAAGAGATACGGTTGGAAGGACGAATAGATCTCTTATAGCGGTTGAAATGGCTTTTTCATAAGCCTTCTATAATTTTGTTACTGAGTTTTAAACGTTTCAGATGATTTTACTGATCAAACATTTCTTTCTTAGATCTAAGTGCAATCCACATCAAAATTATTCCTGCTATAGATAACCAAAATACCACGTTTAATATATATGCAAGCATACCACTACAAAACCCTATCTTACAATATGAAAAACTGATTACTATCAATATTGTAGTTGAAATTAGATAAAGAATGGGCGCATTGCGTTTCCATGTCCATATTCGATAGAGAGAGTATAAAACAAAAAATAAAGACGCCAGTATAATATAATCATGTTCAATAGGGATTGGAAATAGTTTAAAACCCCTATAAGAAGTATCATTTATAAAAATAAATGCAATAATTAAGTAAAAAAGAAATAAAATTGTAGATAAAGCTGTAAGTTCCATACCTCTTTTTTTATCCATCACACAACCACCTAATCAATAAATTTAGTTTATTGTTTAAATTTAAAAGCTTTATCAGACAGATAAAAGTAAGACAAAGAAAGAAATATCAAGCGCCTTAAAACCTGGTTACTTCTTGTACCATTTGTCTTTTTGTCTGTAATAGTCCTTCAAGACTTTTTCGTTGTCCTTTTCTGCTTCTTTCATCCCATATTTAAATGCAGCTTTGAAGGCGACCTCTTCTATATCTTCGCTTTCGCTTTCCGCAAGTATGTCCATCCATTCGTATCTAATGTTTTTATTTGCCTCTTTATATTTTGTATCTAAATTTTTACCATAGCATCGCTGGCAAAGCAGGGAAACAAATTGAATCTTTACGGGATCCGTCTCTAATCTGAACTTTCGCTCAAATCTTGCTCTAATTTTATTCATATCTTTGCTTTCAATTATAAGCTCAACCAGTTTTTCCGCTTCTTCTTCATCAGTCATCTTTTCGGCTAGCAAGCTAGCAACTTCATAAGTCAGCTTTAGTCGGTTATCCTTTACTGCTTCGTATATTGAATTGAATTGATCTCTTTTTTCCGCCATTATTTCTTCTTCCGTTGGCAGTTTATTGATTTTCATTTTATATTTTTCATGCCTGTTTTCATTTATTCTTTTAAACATTTTTTCACCTCAAAGCTAAGAATAGCATAAGATTATTCCGCTTATTATAATATAATCACTGTTTATATATAAACCTTTCGAATAGATTTTTAGAGCACGTATGCCGCCCACCTGCCTTTATTACATCGTCCTATATCGATAAACAGCATTAAAGCAGCGGAGTTAAGCGAACAATCGGCTTCTGAGGCAATGAAAGGGATTCTTTTTTCAAATTAAATTTATATTTTTTTCGAATAAAAAATATTTATGATGCCAAAAATGCCGCATGTTACATGGGAATTTATTCTCGAGAATAATGAGGATATAAAAAAATTAGCTGATAAAAACTTTATTGAAAATTTTGTTATCGAATTTTGCAAAGAATTTGAATTGACAGTCCTTGAACCAAGACTAAATTATCAATTTAAGGGAGAAAAGCCGGAGGAAAACGGAATAACTGCGTTTTATATTCTCTCAGAAAGCGGAATTCATATACAAACATGGCCGGAATACAGATACGGATTTGTAGACGTATTTTCTTGTAAGCATTTCAACGAGAAAATTGCTACGCGCTTCATAAGGAGGCATTTCGGAAAAGGATCGTATCACTATGACATAGTATGGAGAGGAACGATTTTTAATTGGCAAACTAAGGAAAAAGACCTCCTTTTGGACACGAAGAATATTATCAGAAACATTAACGATAAAGAGTCTAAGGAATCGATAATAAGAGAAAAAAGAATACGTATAGATCGGTACAAATTAAAAGAGTGAACATCCAATGAAATATAAAAAATGTCCGTTATGCAAAGAGGAAATGCGGCAGACAAATGAAATTCCTCCCCCAAAAATATGGGTATGTAGGAAATGCGGATATAGGATAACTGAGGAGATATAGAAAGATATTTAATTTGCATTTCCAATATACATATATGGAGCCGTTTGTAGCAGAATATATAGGTTGGCTTGAACGGGAAAACAAATGGCTTTTTAGCAAACTTATAGAGTATTCAACTTCAATGAAGAATAAACTAAAGGTTTCCTTTTTATTTAACGCATATCAGCCTAGGTGCAATAGGGCTTTTAAAGCTGAAAAGCAGCCATTTCCAGACAATGAAAATCCGTTTTTTCACAATCTTTATGAGAAGATCAAGTCTTTAGGAATTGAAAGAAAGCAAAAGGATAGTCTTGTCGCTATCGCGGCAGCAGATTGCTACGTCCCATTGATAATTATAGGAGAACAATTTCCTAATGCGATTTCCATCGCATTCCCGCAAGTTACCTTGGATATGATCAGAAACAGATATCCAAGATTCATGGAAAAATTATCGTGCCTTTATGCGGATGGATTTGTAGACGTCGGCATATCTTCCTATCACCATTCATTCGCGCCTCTTTTAGATGAAAAACTTCTGGTCCAAGAATACAGTTCGTCTCTTTCCGCATTCCTGTCTTATGCTAAAATCAAAAGAAAAAACATCTCGCTTCATATTCCGGAATGCGCCATTTCGCCTTCTCTTATGGGTGCGATTGCTAAGGTTCAAAAGGAGAATTTTGTGGAGTTTGTAACCATATTGGATTCAGACTATCACAATAAAGGCGGCTTTTATGACATAGGAAGATTAAACAGAATAAATTACTTTGCAAACGGTAATTCAGCTACCGTGAACATATTATTCAGCAACAACTATTTCTCGCGAAAACTGTTTTCATTTCCTCCAAATTCTGATCCAAAGGACGTGGGCTTTTGGTATTTTACGCGCCTCTTTGAAAGTGTCGCAAAAACCCAGCCATACCCTTACTGGGAAAAGATGAAATCCGGGGAAACCGTCAGATTTGCTGTCCATACTGACGCAGAAACCATAGGATTTTATATGCAAGAAAGAGTGTACTCCCTTTACCTAATGCTGCATCTCATGAAAAACTTTGACATAGGATTTTCATATGTTTCAAACTTTGATGAAAGCGAAATAGTGCTTAGAGAAGGAATCGAACCTTTGCTTTATAAGACTTGGGATATGGAGACAGGAGGCGCACCAAACCGATGGCTAAAGCGAGACTTTGACAGTTCAACCCAGTTTTTCTTCACTGCAAAAGAGCTAATACCTCCATTGCTTGATGAACTGACGAACAAAGAGAACCAAATGGATAGAATAGAAAGAAAAAGGTTATGGATTGCAAAAATGAGGTGGGCGAACGCTCTGACATCGTGCCCACACTGGTGGAGCGAGCCAAACAGCGTTGCAGGCAAGCAATTTGCAAGGGACATTCTCGAAGCAGGAAAACAAATTCGTCTCCTCGAGCGCCATTTCCCACCGCTGAGAAAAGAGATATTGAATGCTACTAAGAGATTTGAAGAGCATCCGTTCGTGAAAAGAGCGCTCGTTTAAACTATTTTTTGCCTTTCTTAGCGAAACGCTTCTTTCTCCCATATCGGGTATGGGATTGCACATGTGGCTTGTAATGATGCCCTTGGCGTCTGCCAGCTTCTTCCTTCTTTATTCTATGTAAATCAAAGGCAGTGAATTTCTCTTCAAGAGAGTATTCGTCGTATTCTTTTTCTGCTTCAGCTTCTTTGTCCGCTTCAATCATTCCCTCCCGCTCTTCTTTTACAAAAATCCCAACATTTCTTTGCATCATTTTGAAGTCATGCATTTCTTCTGGAGTTACAAGTGTTATTGCCCTTCCTTCTTTTCCAGCTCTTGCCGTCCTTCCTATCCTATGTGCATAATTATTCGGATCCATCGGAATATCGTAATTGATGACATGCGTCACGCCGCTTATGTCAAGCCCCCTTGCCGCAATGTCTGTCGCTACCAATATCGGCACATGCTTTTGTTTAAACATGCCTATTGCTTTATCTCTTTTGCTTTGTGACAAATCCCCATGCAAAACAATATTTCTTTTTCCTTTTCTTGCAAGAATGCTTCCGAGCCTATCTGCCCAAAATTTGGTTTTTGTGAAAATTATGCAAAGACGCGGCTTTTCCTTGTCCAGTATTCTTATCAGCGCATTAAGTTTTTCTTTCTTGTCTACAACAATATAGCTCTGATTTATTTTGTCTATCGGAACCGCATCTGTGCTTACATTAATGCTTTCAGGGTGATTCATATACTTACTAGCCAGTCTTTTTATCTCATCTGGCATTGTTGCAGAGAAAAGAAGGGTTTGCCTTGTCCTCGGAGTTTGTTCTATTATGAATTCGACATCATCCATAAAACCCATGTCAAGCATTCTGTCAGCTTCGTCCAAAACCAATGTTTCGACTTTATTCAGCTTCAACACTCCTCTTTTTATCATGTCGATGACTCTTCCCGGCGTTCCAACCACAACATGCGCTCCCTTTTTAAGAATGTCTGTTTGAACATTGATGGATGCTCCGCCATATATTGTGGCGATAGAAAATCCATTATAATATTTCGCGATTTTTTTGATTTCATTTGAAACTTGGACTGCGAGTTCTCTAGTTGGAACTAAAATTATTGCTTGCACCGATTGGTCATTCAGTTTAATCTTCTCTACGATGTGAATTCCAAATGCAGCAGTCTTTCCGCTTCCGGTCTGCGCCTGCGCTACCAAATCCACACCCTGAGCAAGAATTGGAATAGCGTCCCTCTGGATGGGAGTCGGAGTAGAAAAACCCATTTCTTTAATGGCCGCTATGCTTTCTTTCTTCAGTCCAAGTCTTTCAAATTCGCTTGCTTCATTTTTTTCGTATTTCAATTCATACACCTTTTACATGTTTACATAATCAGTATCATAATATTCTTTATAAAGTTTATTAATTAATTAGTCATATGGCCAAATCCTATATCTATAAACCATTAATTATATTTTTAATGACTTTATTATCGGCAAATTTAGTATTTGCTGCGGCAGAAATATATTTGAATGGAAAAATCAACCTTCCAATAAATTGTTCTAGAGTCCTAGATTATAGAATTTATCTTCAGGAGGAGGGTTCAAAATTGGCAGGAACCATAGAAATGGAAGCGCATAGCTGCTGGACAGAATATGTATGTATGAAGTGCAATTGCAATTGGAAAGGGGGAAGCTCTTGCATACAGGAATGCGATGATTCAGATGAAAGAGTAAGGGATTCTCTGATAAGGAGCGATTATGAAATTCTTACCGGATCTGTAACGGGATCTTTAAATGGAAATGCAGTGGATCTTATAATTACAACTAATATTGACGGGCGAAGCGTTCAATTTTCTCTTAAAGGCACAATGACTTATGACGCGTCAGGCAAAACTTCATTTTCCGGATACCTTGACAGCTCCATTACCTGCGAGCCAGGAGTTTATGTGAAGGGAAGTGTAACTGGCGAAGGACTAAGAAGAGAAAAGAAACCGGTTCAAAGCGATGCAAATTCAACGATTTTTCTTGCAGGAAAATTGAACCTCCCAAGCGGATGCAGATATATTGCATCATTTTATACTTTAACCCTTACGCAAATCGGTTCAAACATAAGCGGAAGCATTGACTCAAAGACATGGCACTGTAGAATAGACGGTTTCTGCAATGTCGCATGCAAATGTAGATTTATTTCATCAGACAGATGCATAAATACATGTCAAGACGACAGGTCTTTATCAAATTTGCTGATTAGAACCAAAGTTGAATCGGTTTCAGGTAATGTAGTCGGAACCATAAAAAATAATGTCATAGATGCGGTTGCAAACACGCAATATGGGGAATTACGAATTGGCGGAGTACTGCAGCAGGAATCTGAAGGAAGAATTTCATTTTCCGGGAACCTTGACAGCTCCATTACCTGCGAGCCAGGAGTTTATGTGAAGGGAAGAATGACCGGGGAGGGATTGAGAAACGAATTGACAAAAAGAAAAATAGGGATCGGAGACAACTGCAGTGACGAAATAAAGTGCGACGAAGGAAAGTGCGTAAATGGGGTTTGCAGACCGGAGCCGAAGTGCTTAACTGGCGCGACTGCCTGTGGAAGCAGCTGCTGCATGCCTTCTCAAACGTGCAACGGTTCCTCCTGTTTACCTGTGTTTTGCAAAGGCGGATTGACGCAATGTGGATTGACATGTGTAAATACTTCCAAAGATAGATTTAATTGCGGAAGCTGCGGCGTTACCTGCAAACCGGACGAATACTGTTCTAATGGCAAATGCATTTCCTATTCCGGTTTAGGGGGCATTGATAGAAATAACTGCGGCCAAGCAGGAATCAAATGCAACGATAATCAAATATGTGCTAATGGTTCGTGCATTGAATGCCAGAATAATCTAACAAGATGCGGTAATAGCTGCGTAAACCTAAATTCTGACCCGTCCAACTGCGGCCAATGCGGAGAAAGCTGTTCAGCGAATCAATTTTGCTCGAACGGCAAATGCATTTCCGCTTCGCAATGCGTTTTGAATTCGATACAATATGCACAATGCGGCAAGAATTGCTGCGACCTTACTCAGTGGTGCGATACAGAAACGATGACATGCTTGCCTATGCTTCCGATATCGCCACCTGGAGATATGCCGGCCCAATGCGGTCCTTTTGTTGTAGACCTTTCTTCAGACAGGCAAAACTGCGGAATGTGCTTTAATGCGTGCGCCTCTGATCAAAAATGTACAAATGGCATATGCACATTGGTTGAAACATGTGGAAACGGGAGATGTGGCGCGAACGAAACATGCTCGAATTGCCCAAGCGACTGCGGCTCGTGCATTGAAACAGGCTGTTTAGGCGAATATCCAACACTTTGTGGCAACATATGTGTTAACACCGCGAACGACAGCCAAAATTGCGGCTCTTGCGGCGCTAAATGCCAACCAACTCAAATCTGTCTAAACGGCAAATGCATAGGAGCACTTAATTCAGAATGCCGAGTTGATGCGGATTGCCTTTATGGATACTGCGTGAATTCAACATGCAGATTAAGAAACTGTCTTTCGGATTCCGAATGTGGAAGAGACGAATATTGCAGTATGAATCTGGGAGTGTGCGATGGAGGATGCAGAACTTCACCCGATAATTGCAATTTACTGCTTGGTTCGCCAGGCAGATGCGATCCGCAAACAAGGGAATGCATCGGATTGACCTGCCCATATGGAACTGTTCTTATTAACAACAGCTGTTTCCAAATAACGATAGAGGCGTGCAACCAAAGCGAGCAATGCCAAAGCGGAATTTGCTTAAATAACCGCTGCATTTCGACCGATAATCCAATTGCGCCCGTAGAATCTGCAACAAAAATAGGCAAACCTAGCTTTGGAAGCGGAGCGGCAGCCAAATCTTCGCCGAAACTATTCGCGATTGAAGAAAATCAAGCAGCTTCTGAATTTTTGTATTCGCTCTTAGGAACGTCCAAATCAAAGCTGTTGGCTTACGATAGCTGCCTAAGGGGTTCAATATGCTCAACTTCAGATGACTGCTGCGGCGCACCTTGCTTAGGGTCAAGATGCGCATGCTCAAATTCAGTTTGCACAACAACAGCTGACTGCTGTTCGGGATACTGTGAAAATGGAAAGTGCAGTTCTGCGCCGTATCAAAAGCTATCCCTTTTCAGCTCTCTCACGAGCCAAAATCTTGGATGCGCAGGTTTGATTGAGGAATGTTCTCCAGGCGAAAAGACTTGCATTTCGCTCTGCAACGGCATTTCATTGCTTCTTGTCTTGGTGGCAGGAAGCTTTGGAGCGTTTACATGGACAAGATTCAAGCATCCTGTCGCAGGACTGGTGGCTGCGTTCGTTCCTATCGTAATAGGACTTGCATTCTATCCGTTCGTTGGAATAGTGTCTGGAATAATCTTGTTCAGCTTGCTGGTATACAAAGACACAGGAAGCATTGAGGTATAAAAAGGTGTTAATATGGCATCGAAAACAAATTGGACCATTGTATTTTATATTGTATTAATTTCGCCTATTTTATTTTCGCTGTCTGAATTAGGGGGATCCTGCCAGTTCACCAGAGACTGCAAAGAAGGCTACTGTATAGAAGGAACATGCAAGATTCCACAGGTTTTGCAGAATTACTATTCGGCAGGCCAATGCAATTCAAGCATAGACTGCCTTAATGGATTTTGTTATCAAAGCGAATGCATAATTCCTAAAAGAGACGTTCCGATTGCTCCATTGGGTTCTGGGATTTCGAACAGCTGCGCAGGATTTATTGAAAACTGCACGGGAATATTCTGCATGTTTTGCAATGCCACATGGTTGATTCTTCTGATTGCTGCGGGATTTGCCGCGTTTATAACAAGAAAGAGGGGAAGAATCACACCCGTACTCCTATTTGGAATTCCGGTTCTTGCAGGCATCATATTCTTCCCCTTCATCGGGTCAATCATTGCAATAATTGAGCTTGTCTTCCTTGCATTTGTAAAGCCTGCGGCAATCAAATCGACATTCGAGGACATCTCTTCAATCTTAAGAAAGAGAGGGACACAAGAGGAAAAAAAGGAATCGGATCAAACGCCAAAGGAGAAACCGAAGCAACCCGGAGAGGGAATGGAGCAGCTTCCATTTGAATAGAGCAAATGTTTTTATTTCTCTTTTTCGTTACATTTATACCTACTCATGGGCGGAGATGTTGGCTTGGAGAATAAAAAATATGAAAGAAGAGTGAATTCAACTAAAGGAAAAAAAGAGGTTTCATTTGAAGAAAGGCTTCTTAAAGAAAAGGCAATGAGAAAAGTAAGTAAGGATGATGTTATTTTTGTGAGCGTAAGCAATATCTGCTCCATGTTCTGGTGCCAAAGGCAAATGATTTTCAAGCTTAAGAACGGCGAGCTTCAGGCATACAAAAGCTATTTGCTTAACAAGGAGTCGCATGGGAACCTGACAATCAAAGAAATAAACAATTTGCTCGAAAAAGAAAAGAAGCGATTAAAATCAAAAGGGCTTTGTCAGCCCATGGACATTGAAATGATGGGAACATTGATTCTTACTGGAGAAGACAAACTAGACAGAGGATGTTTTAGAGAGATGTTCAGCAAGGAAAATTATCCAACTCTTGATTGCAGCTTCAAATGGAAGCGGTACGAAATACTCGCATCTCCTGACGGAATAACTGACCAATTCTGTTACGAATTTAAGTCTGTTTCAAATCAGCGGCTTATACATTACATAAAACCGATTGCAATCAGCCAGGCAAACTTATATTCTTATCTCTTCCAAAGGCAGGCAATAAGAGTTCAATTATATTTAGAGGATTTGCATAAAGTCTTGACATTTGAGGAAAAAACAAATCCGTCAACTGCAGCAGGAGTGCTTATAACCATGGACAGACTATTAAAAGGAGAGCTTGCCCCTTCTCCTCCAAAGGATTGGAAATGTAGGATATGCAGGTTTGACTGCGAAATGAAGAAATAGCCATCTTACTTCAAGGCTTTAGTATAACAGTCCTATTTCCGGCTATTCTTTTTATCCTGTATTTGTTTTTCCTAGGGTCGACCAGCGCTGCATCGCCATTAAGGTTGAATTCTGAATATAAATCGTTTTCAAATATTGCCAGTTCAAGATATTTTCCTTCATTTTGATGGTATCTTTGATTTCCTCATCAAAAACTACTCTTGGAGTTTCAAAATAGACTTTATTTTCTTTTTGAAGGATTTCATCTATTTGATCATTCAGTTCCCAATCATATATTACATTTTCTTTCCTTTGCCTGTCCGTACAATGGCCGAAAATCTTGCTTTTGAAATTAAATTGAATGCTTTCAATTTCAATTCTTTTTATTTTCTGCCGTTATGTTTCTTGCACGCAACCTGGCGTTCCATGATGAGCCGAGGTAAACCGAATCTGCGCCAGCTTCAATTGCGGCTTTCAAGGCTGCAGGACTGCCTGCCGGAGCCAAAATTTCCATTTTCTCACACTGACATTATTAGATACGGATAAGTATTAATTTCTTTTTGAACTAATAGTGTTAGAGAACATGAAACCTATAGTTTTAATCATAATAACCATGCTTGCAGTAGTCGGGCTATTTATTTTTGTTTCTGATGATTTGCCGAAAGCATTCGATAGTCAAATTAATGCTTCAAATAACAGCATTGCGGATAAGGCAATGGATCGAAATACTTTACCTTCTGAAGAGAATGATACAAATGAAATTATCCAAAATGAAAGCGATTCAAAAGAAGTAATACAAAATGAAATACAAACAGAAAATATGACAACCGAAACTGATATGGATAATTCCAATTTAACGATTCCAATCCATGAGGAAAACAAATATGTAAAAGACAATAATACAGGGGCTACTGAGGTTGACAGATGGAAATCAATTGCATCGTTTGCATACCAACTTCAGAATATCAATTTGGATGAAATTAGGAATAGCAATTATGATCTTGTAGTCATAGACTATTCCCCAGGATCTGATTTCAATAATTTCACTCGCGATGAAATTCTTCTCGCCAAGAATGGAGGGAAAAAGCTGATTTTCGCTTATCTCAGCATCGGGGAAGCAGAAAACTATAGATGGTATTGGAATCAACAATGGGATTTAAACAATGACGGAATTCCTGATGATTCTCCCTCATGGCTTGAAAACTCAAATCCTGATTGGATTGGCAACTATAAAGTAAGGTATTGGGAACAGGGATGGCAGTCAATACTTTACGGATCTGAATCGAGCTATCTAGACAAGATATTGGCTGCAGGATTCGACGGTGTCGTACTTGATACGGTAGACTCATACATGTACTGGGAAGAGAAGGAAGTCAAGGATGCGGGAGAAAAAATGGTTGAATTAGTAAGCAGAATATCAAAATATTCAAAAGAGAAAAATAAAGATTTTAAAATAATTGCAAATGGCGGGTTGGAGCTATCAACTTATCCAGTATATCTAAATTCGATAGACGGGGTGCTGAGAGAATCGGTGTGGTATATTGAAAATGAAAAACAACAGATAGAGGAAACGGAATATACTATTTCGCTTCTTGATGCCATAAAGCAGAATGGAAAGAAAGTATTCATAATTGAATATAACATAGAAAAGGAGAATGAAATAAAGTCTCTTGCAAGTGAGAAAGGATATCTTTCGTATGTTACGACAAAGAATCTAGATATTTTAAGATAATCAATTTCAACAACCAGAGAAAAGCATTAATAAAATTACTTAGCTAATCTTAGTCAGCTTCATGAATTAAAACAGGTGTTGATATGGCGATGGACATATACGAAGAAAAGGTTTGCCCGGTCTGCAGACTGAATACAGGTATGAATTATTATCTAAAGCATGAAAACGGAATTTACGTCTGTCCGAATGACAAAACACACACGTTCAAAATTAATAGAGAAGGATATCTTGAAAGAATAAAGCAAATGTAAATTTGTATAATTTGTGACCGATATGGTGCATCTAATTAAACTTTATAAAGCAGCGCTTGACACGAAAATTAGTCGAAGACAGCTTAGCAAAGCATATGACAATTGGAACGAAGAATCGACAGTCTTTATGGCAAACGGAAAAACTCTTGTTTTTCTAGGCTCCAAGCATGAAGTAGGGGAAAGGGACATAGAATTTATAAAAAGAGCGTTAGATATTGTTAAACCTCAATTGGTTCTTTTGGAAAGGCCTGCAAATTCGGAAATAAAGGAGATTCTATCTTTGCTAAGCAAGCCGTCTTTTAAATGGTCTGACAGGGAATGGCTGATTAAGTTTGCGAATGAAAAGGCAATACCTATGAGAGGGATGGACATTGAAGACAGATTCTCACCATTTTTAAACCTAAAAGGAATCGGCATTAATAGGAAAGAGGGATTAGCAGCAGGCTTTCTTGTATATGCTCTAACATACATGGGAGAGTTCATTAGTACTGAAAAAAGAGCGCTTTCAGATGAAGACATTTTTGACTTAGCAACATTCGAAGTGATAAGGAATTTCGGGCTTTCCACATCAAAATTCAAAAAATATAGGCCACTTCTCTTGCAATTTAGAAAGAAGGGATCTCTTTTTATTTCTACTAAACAGATGCTGGCTAAAGCAGCTAAAACCTATATCTCTAAGGACTTCCTAACCGATATTGTAAATGACTATTCAAACGTTATTTCGCCTTATCCGTTTGCCAATAAATACAAAATAAACAAAATCAAGGCTTGGTGGGATGCGCATAGAAACAAAACAATGATAGAATCCTGCATTAATGCATTAAAGGAAAACGATACAGTTCTTGCGATGGCAGGTTGGGGACATATAGCTGTAAGTAACAATGAACTGAAAAAGGAAATCGAAAGGAAATTTGGCAAAACAGATGTGTACAGCTGGAAAGATTTTTTTCGGTGAATGAATTAAGTTTCAATTCAAAAATTGAAATGACTAATGGAAATAATTATATATGTAAATCACATCTTAAAAATATGATGCGCCGTTACAATATTGAAAGAAGCAGAAAAATAGAACAAACTCCCGAAATGATAAAAGAACAACTCATAAAAGACGTCGAGGAAAGCGAACTGCTTATTAAACGAGCGGACATTGTAAAAGAATTGCTACAGCGTAAAATTCAGCATGACAAGGAATGCTTAAATCAGAACGTCCAAAAAACAAAAACCATAAAGGAAATCGCCACTTCCCTTAATTCTAATAGCCTCAATGAGAGAATAAGTGCAGTAAATGAACTCGTGGTACATGCAAAAATCGGAGACAAGGAGGAAAAATATGCGATAAGAAACCTGCTAATTGAAAAGCTAAGGGACGACATTGAACTGGCGGAAGAGGTAATTATGGCATTTTTTGAGTTATATATGCACGATGGTTTCATTCTTCCAATAAAATGGGCTGCCAAAAACCATACGTCACAAAAGATAAGAGAACTTGCAGAAATTATGCTTCTTGAAATATCGAAAATAGAGAGAGTACGAGAAAAAGAAAATTGGAAAAAAATCTTCAAGGAAAAGATAAATATGCATAGACAGAGAAAGGAGCAATATAATGAATTTAAAGATAAATTAAAATTGATGACTGAAGATGAGAGCTTCATCGAATTCAAAAGATATTTTATTGGAACTCTATCTTCATTTATTTCGCTTCATTCTTTAGAGGATAAAAATTTAATCAAAGAAAAGCTAAATGAAACTGTAGCTAAAGAAACTATTGAAAAAGTTTACATTAGTCTAGATAAAAAGGCAGAAAATTTAGACTTGATTAAAACATACTACTTTAGTATAAAGTTAGCTTGCGCATTTCTGCGCAATAATATCTCTAATCTCAAAAATGATGAGATAAATAAGGATATTGAAAACACATACTGTAATAAAACATAACGATTTAGTCACCCATATTTCCGTATGCCAATCCTTTTCTACTTAATTCGCCAATCAGCTTTTTGATCTTTTTATTCGGTTCTCCAGAATGCATCATGTAAAACACAGTCTGCGGCAAAGGAGTAAAAACATGAGTGTGTATTGTCGCACCCTTTGACGCTAATTTTTTAATCGCTTCGATCGTGGCATTGACATCCTCCTCTTTTTCCCCAGGCAATCCGAATATAAAGTCAACATGCGGCACAATTTTATTTTCCACTGCAATATCGACAGCATTAAAGACGTCTTCTAAAGTATGGCTGCGATTAATCATTTTTAGCATGCGCAAGCTGCCTGTTTGTGCTCCCAAAATAATGCTTTTATTTGACCCATATTTCTTCACTATTTCTATTGTGTCCCGAGTAACATGCTCTGGCCTGACTTCGGAGGGAAAGGTTCCTATGAACTGTCTTCCGTTTGGTTTTATGCTTTCGTGGATTTTAGAAAAGAGGGATTCCAAAGCAACTAAATTCAGCTCTTTTCCATCGTTCGAACCGTACGCGAATGCGTCTGGAGAGACAAATCGTATATCTCTCAATTTGTGTTTCCTCATAACCTTAACCCACTCTAAAATAACATCCTCTGATCGGTGTCTAACCTTCGCTCCAAAAAGCTGCGGTGTCTGGCAATAAAAGCAGCAGAAAGGACAGCCCCTTGTGATTTCAATTGGTCCGAACTTCTTATATTTAACTGAGAAAGGCGGAAAGTCGTCAAGATTGACTTGCTTTGCCTTGCCCGTATAGGCATGGCCGCTTTCATCCTTAATATATAAACCCTTAACATCGTATATGTCTCCATTTTGTTGCAAAGCCAGCAAAAATTGAGGAAAGCTTTCCTCTGATTCTCCAACAAACACTATATCAAATCCGGCATCCAGAGTTCCTCTAGGATCTCCAGACGGATGCGGACCGCCAGCAACAAAAATAATATCTGATTCTCTGCAATTGCCTCTAATCTCTTCTAACTTTGCAATAAAGCTGCCTATTTTCGAAAATTGTTCGGTAAAAAGAGAAAATGACACCACTATTTTGCCGTACCTGCCGATCAGACGCCTCAAATTTAGCAATACTTCCTTCTCAGAATTTGCAAAAAATACATCTGCACAAATGTCTGGATTCATCTCTAAGGAGCCCAGAAGAGAATTCATGCTATTGCGGTTGTAATTGGTATAATACATTAAAACTGCAATTCTATGATTCGGCATCGTATCAATTTATAGAGATCGCACAACATTTATAAATATGACATGCGTAGTATATTTGCAAAATACGTTATTTGACGAATTTTAATGCCAATAAAACTAGAGAGAAGTGAAAAAATGAAAAAACAATCTAAGACAATTAAATCCAAGCAAAAAAGAAAGATTCATTTCCCTATTGTAAAAAGCGAGGATATTATAAAAAATGAATGCAAAAGCCGAAAAACCGTATCCCTTACAATAACCACAATAAAGGATATTGAAAAAAGAAAAAAATTAATCGAAACTGCAAAGTCTATAGTGGACGAGTTAGAAGATGAAAATGACGGATGGCTGCTGTTCTAATTCTCCTAACTACATGGTTAAGTCGATAGGCTTTGTCTCTATCTTCGTTACCTCTGCTTTCGGAGTTGTTTCTGGAACCGCAGACGGATATTTCATAATAACATTGTAATTTCTTGAATTCGGATCTATTCTCCCCTGCGGCACTATCTTCTTTATGTCTGCACCAAATGAAAGATGACGGCCTATGACAGGATCAAGCGCCGAGCGCGCAGTGCTCCTAAACACGATTTTAGGACTGAATATTTCGAATTGGCTCACAAACTTGTCATACGCTGCCTTTCCAGGCCCGAGTATTGAATATGAGAGGAATATTTCTTTCTCTTCGAATTCCTGCTTTGGTAAGTCTCCTCCGCTCAGTTTATATGCTTCGTAAATCTCTTCCCCTCTTTCTTTTACAGCTCTCTTTATTGCCTCAAATGAATTCTCTATTTCCTGGGGAGATGGATTTCTTCCAAGGCCCGCTGCTTCAAGGCAGTTTCTCCACTCAGTTTCGATCTTATCCTTTATCGTAGACATCAAAAGATAATCCCGAATATCCAATTTTTTGCCCTCCCGATCCATAAGGTCCTTATAATAGTAATCGTATCTCCTTGGGGCGCTATACGCATATATTCTTATCTTTCTCTTCTCCGTTTCTGCCTTCTCCTTGGCCATGTTATTTACTGCCAAGATTATCTCCTTCATTAAAGAGCCTAAACTATACACTCCTTCGCCGATTTTTACCTTTGGCTTTACAAACACAGTAGGACAAATAATGGAAGAACCTTCTTTGCAAGGCCAAATTCTATCGAGGGTTCCTCTCGTTCGTTTAGTATCAAAATAACCATAATTTGTGCATTCGTTCCAGGTTAGCGGATAATCGTCGCCTTCGGTTCTGTCCCAATTTCCCGCAATTGTAACCATATTTATGGGCATGGCACATATTCCTCCTACCGGGATGGATTTGGACGGATCATCCTCATTTATGATTAAGGCTGCTATGCTGTATTCCCTGCAATTTTCATAGTAGGATTGAAACTGAGAGAGGTCAAGACATAGAGAGGGGTATTTGTCCGCCTCCCATGCGCGATTATGTATCTCTTGCATATAAGGGAGATCCTCCATTAGCATATTTGAAAAAATTACTGTCTTTTTAATCTTCTCTCCAGTGTCTATATTTGAAAGAGACATCTCTGTTTCTCTGAATATCTTTCTCCCGAACTTAAAATATGACATAAAATTTAGAAACAAACATAATATATAAATGTTTCCTATTTCATGATAAGAAAGGACTTAATATGATGTATTTTTGCGCTTTTTATTCTGCTCAGCGTGTTCAAGTATTCTTATCCATTCTTCTATGGATTTTGCCATAGATGAATAGTCGTCATAATTTATTTTCTTAAACCAGTTGTCGTCCAATGTTGAAATCTTGACTTTATCTTTCAGCTTCTTAGCGGCCGACTCAAGCTTGTCTAAAGAATTTGCTGCCCTTGCCTTAAATGAGAATTTAGAATTTGATTCTTGCATGTTTATCTGATACCTCCCTTTAATCAAATAAACGATTATCTAGCTCCTCCGCCACCGCCTCCCCCGCCACGGCCGCCTCCAAATCCACCTACAGATTTGCCCTGATGCACATACGAAAAGACGGCTCTCCTTGTAGAGGCAGCAAGAGAAGTTGCGAGAACGGAGGTAGTCCTAAGCTTTACATTGGATTTGTATTCCGGAATAACAACTTCCATGGATCTTATTACTTTATCTGCAATTCCAAACGCTGTCGCATAAACCAATAGCCTTTCCCAAAGAATTACATCCTTGATGTTCTTTTCTTTCATTAATGTGAGATCTTCCATAAATTTGTGATATCTTTTCATTTTTTCATGCCTTATCCTCCCTTCTTTCGTCCATCTTCCCAACAAATCCGGTTTCATGTTTATAAACAAAATAATAAATAGCCACAAAAAGATACTGATGAACAGGAGAAACGATAATCCGCCGATTAGTTGCGGAATAAACACTCCACTTATTATTGCTATGACAAACCAAATAAAAAATCCTCTGTTCATTAGATTTACTCCGGTCATATCTATATAATTCTTTGATTTTAGTATGCCTACGGCTTTTGCAAACAGGTTATTTACCAGGCCAATAAATAGATACTTGTATTTTTGGGAAGCGCTGAACGCTTCGAATGAAAGGCCGAAATCTCTTTCGAAACTGAACTTTCCATTGCTTTCCAAATTTGATTTCATAAAGTCTAGTATTGTTTTCTGTATCTCAGTTAGGCCGGCCGGATCTTTATTCGGAACTATAGTAAATTCAATCTTTTTGTTTGATCCGATAATTCCCCTGATTTCTCGCTCTTCCACTTCCAAGTAGCCCAGTCTTATCAACTCCATTGTTTCAGCTGCAATTACCCTTGAAATAAGTTCTAAATCTTTTTTATTTGCTGAAATCGGGTTTAAGAGAACTGCCGCTTCGGTTGGAGGGATGTCTTTGTCAATTTCTGAAATATCGCGCACATAGGGTGGGAGTGAATTCAGTTCAGGAAAGTCTTCTTCCTTTCCATAAGTATAATACAGATATAATAGTAGAGCAAGTGGAGCCAATATAAGAAGTATAGTGTAAAGCATTGAAAGAAGAGATAGGAAATTATTGTTTGTCTGGCCAAGATATCTTTCTTCCCCTCGAATTATCTCTTCTTTCGTCATATAGTTCGTGGCGATTCGCAGATTGTTGAACCACTCTTTAGGCATCAGTAAGTTAATTTCGTAATAACTATTTGCAGGATAATTTTCCGCAACCAAACTTATCTCATTTCCTCCAGCATAAATAGAAGAAGGAGTGGAGTTATGTGTAAAGAATACGACATCTGAAACAGGACCTGGCAATATTATTTTCATAGTTAATTTAGATATTTGTTTTGGCCATTGGTCATACCATATCTTATAGAAAAACTGCGCGGCGTCTTTTTGCTCAAGTATTTCTCCCTTTAGAGTATAGTCAAATACTGCAGTATATACGCCCGTTTTAAAGCCGGTCTCTTTCCTCAAGACAAGCTCATAATTTCCTTTGTTGTATTGGGTATAAAAAACGCAATCTGTTTCTTTGCAATAGCCTGAAGCGTCTACTATTTCAAGAGAAGATGGATGCCATGTGTAAAGCTCGTAGAAACAATCTGAAGAGGGACATGAGATGGAATAAACAATTTCTTCGTGGACATTTACCGTTCCATCCGCATTGAGTTGATAAATAAGGTTCGCTGAAGGATTTACATATGATTTAGCAAAAGAAAGATTTGCAAATATGGCCAATGAAATCAAAAACATCAATCGCATGAAACAGGATAGTTTTTCGGCCATAATATCTAACTTATTTGTATATATTAGATAACTGACATAACTGTATATTATATTAAATTTTTTAAATATAACTAATTTTAAATTTAAGGGTATCCTTAATTTATATTATTTCAGAGTTTCAAAAATCATTGCTTAAACCGCATAAAACTCAATATTGAACTATAATTAATGATTTGAAACCGGCAAAAACGTCATTTGACGATACATTTTTAAACTTAATAAATATATATAATTTAGACCAATTAAATAATGAATACAGAAAACTCTTTCTGTAACATTCTATCGGTTATTGAAAAACATCTAAAATTATGTAACTGACATTTGGAGATGGGATTATGAAAACAACGTTAAAGAAAAGCGTGCTTATACTTGGCGCATGTTCGGCACTTGCTTCCCCACTCAATGGCGAAGCGATATTCATGAAAAAGGAGCCGCTTAAAGAGGACAAAATAGAAAATGTAAAGGATCTCTCTGCAAGCAGTTTTAATTTTGCAGTATTCAGGTCAGAGCTGCCAAATCTTGAAGTTCCGCTTCCGTCAACAAAAACAATAGTAATTGATGAAACAATAAATAAGGAAATCAGCCAAGAAAAATATGCAACAAGGGAGATTAAATTAAGAGAAACGATAAGATACTATAACGTGAATATAACTTGGATCTCTTATTCCTATACTTTTAAAGAGCAATCTGCAGTGTTTGTAATAAGCTATGGGGAAGATGAAAAGAAGATCGGTGTGAGCTTGAAAAATGAAAGACAAATTGACTACATGATTCCCGACCATGAGGCGGCTTACCGCCTACACATACGACTTGAAGAAATGAAACCGCAAGAAAATAAGGCTGTTATAAAATTGCGCAGAGAAAAGATAAAACCTGAAGAGATGAACCGAAATTAGTTGACTGGCAGGTTGATTATATTCTTAGCAGCTGATACTTGTAAATCTTTGGCTTTTTTGGCTTTTTAATTCCCAGTTTTTGCTCCATTGTTTCCAACATTGATGCCAGAGAAAAGCGATTGATTCCTTGAGATTTGAGATATCCTATCTCATCCTTCATTCTTTGTTTTTCATTTTTAGCAAACTCAATTTCGCCGGTCCAGCCTAATCCCGGAATGTACTCTAGAAAATAAGACTTATTTTTCTTTGCAAACTTGATGCATTTCTTCTTATCAATCTTCAAATAAGGTTCATAACCTATATTCTCAAGATGTTTAGTTGCCTCTGCTACGCTATTGTACTTCCTTCGTGTTTCTGTTTTTATTCCGCTTTTTCGCTCAAAAAAAATCAATTCAGGCTTCCATTTAGGAATTCTCCACTTTCTTATTTTTGCAAATTTCTTCCCGGATTTTTCATGCCTGAAATAAAAGTCAGTATAAGAAAAGCAATTTGACTTGTAACCTTCGTCTTTCCATTTATTTGAAAGTTTTTTGGAGAGAGATGGATCTAGAAAAAAGCGCAATTCAATGTTTGATTTTGTTTGTTTTTTTGCCATCTCCCGACCTTTTACAAAAATAAATCATTCAGACTGGGAATCCTCTTCTGCAAAGGCCTTGATCTCGTCAAAATGCTGGACTATAAGCCTCGCCTTTGACTTTCCGAATTGAAACGGATACTTGTCATTCTCGTCTCTCTTAAGCACTATAAGCTTATTTCCCTTGAACTCTGAATACTCCACTACCATATGCTCACCTTAAAACTAGAAAACACGTAAAGCATGTTTTCCTTTGATTTTCTTAAATTAATACGAATTATATATTTAAAAAGTTATCCATACTGGATTTCCAGTGAGAGAAAAATAAAAAAACGAAAATAAAAAAATAAAAAATAAAGAAATTATTCCTTAAATTCAGCGTATGCTAGATACAAAGCAGACAAACCTACAAGGATGTAGATTATCTGTTGCAATAGAGGCATGAAGCCGAATATCAGTTTTACGAGGTCTAGATTCAAAAGACCTACTAAACCCCAGTTCAAGCCTCCTATTATAGTCAAGACAAGGGCAATCATTGCCAATGTGTCTTTCTTCATTTGTAATCAACTCCGCGCTTTCGCGCATTTATTTTTTGATATTAGCTATAAAATAAAGATTTTAAGATTTTCGATTGGAATTTCAAAATTCGTTAATAGACGAAGCTATATGAAATCCTTGTTATCGGGTTTCTTAAATTTGCCAAAAATAGCCGCGCCAGTTATTTTTGGAATTTTGAATTCGTTTTTGCATACAGACGTTATATTTTTGTATACGTCATGGCAGGAGATTGAAAAATATCTGGTGAGTATGTCTATCCCGCTATTGTTTGAAAGAAGGCCTTCCATAAAATTTCTATAATCGATATTAATCGCTTTTGCGTCTGCCAGCAAACTGAGAATTTTATTTATTTCCGGCCTTATTAAAGGATACGCCTCAATTTCAGTCAAGAGATCAGAAAGATTCTCATAGCGCGTTGTTTTCTTTGAGCGAGGAAACCAGACCTGAATCTCTTCCCACTCTGTTGAAAACCAAAGGTCATTGCATTTAATCTTTACTTTGCTTTGGTCGAATGACAATGGAGTTATGAGCTTTGAATAAAAGCAGCCAGGCTGTTTTGCATCTTTCAAATGTAAAAGCAACCATTTTCCTGCGATCTTTCTTTTTGCGATGGATTTGTTTAAATCATTCAACCGCTCTCGGTACTGCATCAATTCACTCCCCGTTTTTGTTTCTTTTATATCTTTCGATCGCCTCTTCGACATGCATACGAATTTCCTTTGCCCTTAGAATTGCAGAGGATATTATCCTGGGCCCTTTCGAAAGATAAAGGACCTGCTTGTCGACAGAGTTGTATATCAAATTGTCCAAAATCGGAAAAAGCATTCTTTCTAATTGGCTCTTTTTTGCCATATCCTGCATGGACAGATAGCTTTCGAATTTATTGAGATTGTATATGATTGAGCCATTATTCGACAGGTTGTTGATTCCTGAGAATGCAATGTCCACGCTTTTAACTATATTCAATGCCTTTACTGCTTTTATTCTTTCAACCGAAGCAAATATTACCGGTATGTACCATCCAAATGCACGGATTTGATTGACTGTATTAACCGGATCGTTCGGATGTTGATCCAAATCAATAATGACCAAATCAGCGCCTTCATTTTTTATTATCAGACCGGGAATCTCATTATTGAACTTGGCGAGGGAAAATTCAACTTTAAATCCTCTGAAGGAGTTTCCTATTTCTTTTAATCTGCTGGACAAACCGTTCCTTAAGCTGTCGTGTTCCTCGACGCATATTGCCTTGAAGATCGGGTGGTTTGCGTTCTTGGATTTAATCTCTTCTATTTCCTTCTTTATTTTTTCGAAATTGTTTTTATTTTCCATAAATATCACTTTGAATCCGTATTTTTGTTTGATTTTTCAAAATCTATCAGATAAATCAGCTTTAGCAGGGCTTTTTTGGCTATCTCCATGTTTCTGTCGTATCCCTTTTCATCTCCGCTGTAATATGCAAAAAATGCCTTAAAGTATGGATCAAGAACCGTGTTTCTTGCCAGCTCCCTTGTCTTTTCTATATCTTCCCCTTCTCTCGGAATCGTAATTTCTGTTGAGACCTGATAAAGCACTGATTCGAATAGAATCTTTTCGCTCAAATCCATAACTTTTCCCTGTTCGTGTAACTCCTCTAATTTCGAATTCAGCCATTCGGCCTTATCTTTCCAGTCTTTGTTTGCAAATTTCTCGATCTGCTTGGAATATTCGGATAATTTCTTTTTGATTGGGAAGAAATCATTGATGTTGAATTTGACAATGCTTCCATTGTATGGATATGTCAGTGCCAAAAGGCAAGAAATATCTGAGATTACCTGCACCTCCACATCATCCAGGTATTCAAACGTGAAATATCTGTTTGCTCTTATTCTTTTCTTTATGTCTCTAGAAGCTATGAAGCCGAACACTATTGACGTTTGAAGCGTATGGAGGTGTATAAGTTCGGTGTAGTTCTCTTCATAGCATAAATTGAAATCCTTGCTGAACGCATCATAAAATACGCAGCTGAATGAATCGCGTATCTGCTTTTTCAAATCTATTCCCTTCTCTACATCGGAGCAAATGTCATCGAAAGTAAGGCTAGAATTTATGAATGATAGCAAATGCTTATTAAGCGCATCGTAGTCGTGCTGGGTTAGTTTCTTGAAATAAAATGAATGTAGATTTTTCTTGTTAAGTTGATATATCCCAACTAAGAGCTTTGCAAAATTAGTGTTAAGAACGTCGGCTTGCTCTATCGTGCATTTATTAGTTTTTGATATTTCTTCCAGAGTTTCATTTATAACATTATACGACTCATCTAATTCCAAGTATTTCTCAAAGCTTAACCTTTCTTTCCTGCTCTGTTCCACGAGCGGATAGTCCTTCTTCTCCATAGGGATTAAGTTTTCATCTGGAAGGTCAAATTTTCTATCAAACCTTTCCTTTTTATTCTTGTCGTTCGGATCATTAAATTTGAATTTTGCCATAAGATATTAACATAAAAGTAATATATAAATGTTTTGTTTTAGCCAAAGAAGAAAAAAAGAGAAATTAATTATTGCAAACATATTCGGAGTAATCCTCTACATTCGTATTTTTGGGTGCCTTCACAACAACCGCGACGTCTTCT
This sequence comes from Microcaldota archaeon, assembly GCA_026413625.1. Taxonomy (GTDB): domain Archaea; phylum Micrarchaeota; class Micrarchaeia; order CABMEP01; family CABMEP01; genus DTQF01. The sequence continues at coordinate 56,673 of JAOAKO010000001.1, read as the reverse complement.
CCCCCTCTTTTGCACATGACGATATGGTCTACCAGTTCCTCCACCACTATTTTATTGTCTGTTTTTATATCGGTATTTTCAGCAGTACTGGTTGGAAGCGAATGCCCGCCGCTATTTTCTTCCTCAATTTTTTCTATTTTCTTCCCTGTATCTCCATCTTTCTGCACGCCAATATTTTCATGACTTTTCTCGCCTTCATTCAAATCCGTTTTCGCTTGCTGAGCGGCTGTAGACGGATAGACATTTACAGAAATTTCCTTTGGAATAGGTATTCTTTGCGTGATCTCTCCTTTTGGATTTACTCCGTACAACTCATCGTCTGAAGAATTCAAAACTTTTTTGACATAATCACGGAGATCTTCAATCGAGTACTTATTTGCATTAGCCAAAATTTTAGAGACAATTTCCATTTTTTCTTTGCTGAGATTTGAGGAGTTTAGCATGTTTATTATCTCATGACCGATTGTTTTGTCTCCTTTTCCTACCCCAATTATTTCTTTCCAATTTGGCTTGATCCCTTCGACATATCTCTTAAACATTTCTTTCTGGGTTTCAAAATTAAGCTTTGACGCCGAATATTCACCAATTTGCTTTTCAATTTCAAATTTCTTCATAAACTCGGCCATTGCCTTTTCGCCATCTTTGCCTTTGTCTGTTTCTGCCTTTTTGTTATCTGCATTTGCAGTTTGTTTGACCTCCTTTTGGATTTCTGCATTTCTTGATTTTTTCTCTTTTTGCACCTGCTCAACCTTATTCGATATTGCGTTTGAATTCTGTGAAATAACTGCTATAGGTTTGTTTATCGATGCCACTTGGCTCAGATTGTTTTGGATCTTATTTGTAACCAAGTGAATGGATGCCATTCCGAATACTAGAGTATACAATGCGGTTCTAACATATCTGGCAAATACTCTGAGCCTTTTGCGCATTTTCTCTTTTTCCTCGACGTAAGCGCTCCAGGAGACTGCTTTATTTTCGACTTTTGCTTCGCTTGGAGCTGCTGAAGCTGATTCTTTAACTTTTTGGTTTTCGGCAGTCTGCGCATCGCTGGATTGTTTAGCTGCATCTTTTTCTATTTGGGCTTTTTCTTCAGTCTTCTCTTTAACATCGCCCTTGGCTTCTGGGATTGTCTGCTGGACTGGAACCTGGGGCTTCTTTATCTCTATCTTACAGTATATATATTTCGAAAGCAAATCTTCAGGAATCTTCGAATCTACGGACATTAATATGGCTATCTTGGATTTGAAATCGTTTGACAAAGCCTCAATTTCATCTTCAACTTTTGAAAATGCCAGCTTCTTCTTGCTTTCGATCGAATTAATTGTCGCATCTATCTCGTTAATTTTTGCTGTTATTGAACGCTTTGTTTCTATTTCTGCCTGCTTTATCTTCATATCGTATTCTTTGTTTATCTTTTCCAAAATAAGGCTTTCTTTTCTCTCTACCGCATTTTTAAATTCCTTAATCTTGCAGTCAAGCTCTTCCCTCTTCTTCCTGAATTGTTCGATAATTTCCTGCTTTTTCAAATCCCTTTCCTTTGACTGTTTCTTCGAAATTTCGTAATATTCGTTAAACTTTACCCCGAGCTCAGTTGCAACATCCCTGTTCCCGAATATGTGTTTTGGATCTATTCCCTTTTCAATAAGGATCTCAGAGATATAATATAGCGGATCGTTATTGGGATCTGAAATAAACGAAAGGGACTCATATTTGTCGTCTATCTCTTTAATAAGCTTTTGTTCCTCTTCTTCCAGCGATTTTAATTTGGCTTTGTATGCTTCATCTATCTTCTTATGGTTTTCTTCGAATGTCGCGGAGTATTTTTTGATTTCTTTTCCTCTTTCTTCTTCCAAACCTTTTATTTTTGCTTCGCCTAAGCTGTTTAGCCATTTCGCGTAATACTCCTTACTTCTTTTAAGCGCTTCCAAAACAAGATCTGTGTTATCCCCCAACTTTGTCAAATTTTGTTTTAACTCCGTTTTCTTTGAAACAAACTCGTCCGCCAAGCAGGATGCGATAATCCTCCTTCTGAATGCATCGCGCTTGAATTCATCCAGCGACTTTATTTTTTCGTGCTTTGCTTCCATCTACACCACTCCAGTTACAACCTCTGCATTCTATACTCAAAACTGCCTATATTCCGGGAGCTTTTTAGTGAAGGCTTTAATCAAATATTTTATCGCATCTTCGTTAAATCCTTGTGAGCGCAGCCATTTTATGTGTTTTACAATATCCTTCTTGATTATTTTTGATTCCTTAGTCGGATCTTGGGTTCCAACTTGCATTCTGCTTTCAGTTTGAATATATATTTCTAGGCTTTTCAGCATGAGGCTGCTTAAACTTTCAAGTTGCTTCTTTTGCTCTTTAGTTAGTTTTCCTTCCCTATCCATTGCGCGTATTGTCTTGACATATGAACGAATGTGAGACTTGGTAGAGCCCTTCAATGCTGGAAAACCGTCATAAGCGATTTTATCTGTGGCTTTCATGAGATTATCCAATATTGCATTTAAAGATAATTCTGTTGCTTGCTTAGGCATTGCCCCTTGCTTTTTTTCTATGTTTGCTTGTTTATTGTTTGGATTCTTTGCAGAATTTGACTTTGTCCCGATTTGCTTTGCTACATGTGTAAACTTGCCTGGAGGTATCCTCTTTACATTTTGCTCATTAGCGTCTTTGCCGACATATTTACTTTCGCCTTTTTCTTGATCAAGAGGCCGTATCTCTCCAACTACTGTCATGTATGGAAATTGAATTGTGACTTCATTTGTGGAAACTGAAACGTCCTGCTCTTTTGTCACAGTCGATTTTGAGACATCATCAGATGCGGCATTATTTATAAACACTGTTGAATTCTTGTCACGTACTACTTTTACGCTTTCGGATGAAACGCGAGCTTCTACATTGGCCTGGTTTTTATTGTTTGCCTGCTGGATTACCGGATTTGATTTTATCTGGCTCAAAAACACGGCGCTTGCGATGCCTATGACAGGTACGCTTATGATTCCGATTAGTTTCAGCAGATCTGATTTCAACGAACCTCTATTCGGTTCAGAAGCAATGGGTGTTTCTTCCATTTCTTTTTCGACTTTTTTGTCCTCGGTATCTTCTTTCACACTACCGGCTGAAATCGTCTTTATCATGGAATCGACGTGCTCTTCGCTAATTGAATGGATGCTGCCAATTAGCTTTTCCTGTTGCTCTTCTTTACTTTTAATTCTGTCATTGAAAATGGAGTCGTACTTTGATGTAAAATCAGTATACCACTGTTCTGCTTCTGATTTAGCGGCTTCATATCTCTCCTTAACTGCACTTGTTTCGTCCATCTCTTTTTTCTTGATTTCTTCGCATTCGTAGGCTCTCTTCTTTGCAGAAATTTCGTCAAATGATATGTTTATGGCGTCCAAAACTTTCTTTTTTTCATCTTCTGAAAGAGACAGCGCTTCTACCGATTTCAAAATTTGTTTTATTTCTTCATCCTTAGGAACATTTGCCTTTTGAATATTGCTGTATTTCTTGGCTATCTCGTTTATTTGCGACTGGCATTCTGCAGCAAGTGAATTGATTCTAGCCTCCTTTTTGCTTTCCGCATATTTGAGGACTTTTTCCTTTCCGGTTTTTAAGAGTTCAATCTTTGGCTTGAATTCGTTCCTAATCTTCTCCTCAAGAAGCTTTCTTTTTTCCTCTACATCAGGTTTGACAAATTCCTTCTTTCCAGAAGGATTGTTTGAAATATTATCTGCTGCCATAAAGAATAGACATATAACTTATTTATATACTTTTCGGTTTAATCGGCAATCGGAATTACGACGTTGCATGCCCGATTGTTAGTATTTAACGTCTTGATTCCTATATACAAAGTACTTGACAAGCTCTGTTGTCAGCGCGTATCCTATTGCAATTAGAACAGTAAATAGTATCAGATCTGTAACTGGCGTTTCAAACTCCAAATAAGAAGCGAACGGAGGAAATATTGAAATAAAGCCGATTGCTGATGAAATAACTAAAGCTGCCATTAAGATTGCAGACGGCCTTGCAGCGAGGAAAAACGGCTTTGTCGTCCTAAGGAAAAGAATAACGAAAATCTCAGATAATATTATTTCAAGGAAGAACAGAGTCCTGAATACTTCCTCGAAAACGCCCAACACGTTTATCAAGTAGACAATTAAAATCAGATCAAATACTGTGCTAATCGCCCCGAAGATTGCACCGTTCTTTATGATCTGATCGCTCCTCCATTTTCTCGGCTTCTTCAAATCTTCCCCATCTACATTGTCTGTAGAAAACGCGAGAGCCGGAAGGTCTGAGAGGAAATTAATAAACAATATCTGGGCCGGAAGAAGAGGTATGAATCTAAGAAAGCCGGAGGCAAAACCTATAGTAAATAGATTTCCAAAATTTCCTGCGAATGTGACTCTTAAATATTTTACAATGTTAGAGAATAAAGTTCTTCCGATTATTATGCCGTCAAAAACTGACTTAAGGCTCTTTCTTGTGAGTATGACGTCCGCTGCCTCTTTTGAAACGTCCGTGCCGGTGTTCACTGAAATTCCTACGTCTGCCTCTATAAGCGATGGCGCATCGTTCACGCCGTCTCCGAGATAGGCGACTACGTGCCCCCTTGATCTAAGGAATTTTATTATTTTGTATTTCTGTTCTGGAGTGGCTCGTGCAAAAATTACCGTCCGTTCAAGCCTTTCGAAATCCTTTTTCCTTAGCGCCTCGTCTATTTCCCTCCCTACAAGTATCTGCTTTTCTTCCACAGGAAATTCGAGCTTCTCCGTGATTGTTCGCGTCACTTCTGCGCTGTCTCCAGTAATTATCTTTATTTCAACTCCGTACTTCTTTGCCATTTTTAATGTTTCTTTTGCAGTAGGCTTTATCGGATCTATGAAACTTACAAAACCGATAAACGTAATTTCATTTTCATCTTCCTTTGAATAATTGTGATTCTCAGTTGTTTTCTTGATTTCTTTTATTCCAACTGCGATCACCCTCAATCCCTGATTGCTTAGCTTCTTATACGTTTCCATGGCTTGGCTTCTAACCTTGCTGATGGTTACTGCCTCGCCTTCTTGCAAGCCGTATCTTGAAATCGAAAGAATGGCTTCTGGGGCACCTTTCACAATAAGCAATTTCTTCCTGTCTATCTTTGCAATTACGCTCATTCTTTGCCTTTCGTAGTCGAATGGAACTGCTTCCTGAATCTTGTATTTATCTACTGCTTTTTTCAGATCGGAATTGAACGTTAAATGCTGAACAAGTGCCACGTCTATAGAATTGCCTTTTATTGAATGGTCTTTTTTGACGACAGATACGCAGGCTGCGGATAGCACGAGCGGAAGCTTGGATTCTTTTCCGCTATAATCGAATGAATCCAAAACTCTCAATCTGTTTTCAGTGAGGGTTCCTGTTTTATCGCAGCAAAGAATGTCTACATTCCCCAAATCTTCTGTTGCAGAAAGTCTCTTTACAATCACTCCTTTTGACGCAAGCTTCATCGCCCCTCTCGAAAGAATAGAAGTCATTATTATTGGAAGTGGCTCCGGAATTAATCCGACTGTCAACGCGATTGCAAAAATTAAAGATATTATGATGTCATGGCCTACAAAAATATTCATCAAAAGAATCAAAGTAGTGGCAAATAAAATAATGTTCAAAAGATACTGACTGAAATCCTTCATGTTTTTTTCGAATTCGCTTTCGTCTTTTATCTCCTCCATCAATCCAATGGTCTTTCCTATAAAAGTGTTTTTCCCGGTGGCGATCACAATTCCTTTTCCTTTTCCTTCTTTTACCAGAGAGCCGGCGAATGCGATGTTTTGCATCTCTTGCGGCAAAATGTTCTTCTTCTTTATCTCTTTTGACGTCTTTTTAACCGGATAATACTCTCCGGTTATAACTGATTCGTCTATTGCAAGGTCGTCCTCTTCAATTATTCTTAGATCTGCAGGTATCCGATCTCCAACCGTAAATAAAACAATATCGCCGGGGACGATGTCCCTTGAATCTATCTCAACCACTTCTCCGTCTCTAACAACATGAGAATAAAATGTGACCATCTTCTTTAGCTTTTCAATGGCATTGTGCGACCTATATTCCTGTATAACATTGATTGCGATTGAAAGAAACACAATTGCAAATATGATCATAGCGGACTGCACGTCATTGATGAAAAGAGTAACTAATCCTGCTAGAATCAGAGCCACTGTAATGGGATTAAAAAGATTCCTCAAAATAAGGCTAAGAAGAACATTTTCCTCTCTAACCGCTGCTTCGTTTCTTCCATATTTTAGTATCCTTTGATTTGCCTCTGAATTAGAAATGCCGTTTGCTGAGGAATTCAGAATTGAGATCACTTTCTCCTTCTCGATGCTCCAGAACGGCATAGAATACTGCAAAGATTCCGTCTTCTCTTTTTCGACATTTAACTTTGTATTCTTCAACAAACGCACCTTTCTTAAGATAACTACTGATTCCTGCTATTCTGCTCCGAATTTTTGCTCGGATCCATTACGACGCTTATTTCGTTTGTTTTGCTTTCGACTCTCTTAGATATTTCTGAATCGGCTTGCACCAAAGCCAATTCCTGTCCTTCTTTGCCCTGAGCGGCTGCAGCCCCGTTATCCTGATTTGATTTTGCCATTTCCATCAGTCTTCTTCTCACTGTTTCCTTAGAGCATTGTAGTTCTTCTGCAATTTCTGCAAGAGATTTCCCCTCATTCCTTAACTTAAGGATGATATCTCCATTGATTTCGACCTTTGGTCTTCCTAGGCTTTTGCCCTCGCTCTTTGCTCTCTGCAAGCCTGCTTTTGTTCTTTCGCTTATCTTCTTTGCTTCTTGCTTTGCTATCCATGCAAAAATTGGAAGGAGCAATTCCCCCATCTCAGTGGTCGTGTCAAGAAAGCTTTCCTGATATGAAACAAACTTAACTCCCCACTCGTTCAAATCGCTTATGTAATGAATGTCTTTCAGGCCGGCTCTGCTAAATCTGTCATACGACCAGACTAATAGAACGTCAAACCTCCTCTTTCTTGCGTCCTCCATCATTTCTTCAAACGCTGGCCTTCTTTTTTTCCCAGTGCCTGTGATATATTCCGTATACTCTCTGTAGATCTCGTATCCCTTTGCTTTACAGTATTCTCTAAGCTGAATCAGCTGATTCTCTACATCCTGTCCCTTGTCATCGGTGGATACCCTCGCATATATGGCCGCTCTCATGTATAAAGATTAAATAAAAAGAAATTAAAATCTATTGAAAAATGCGCATAGAAAGAAATAAATACATGAAAGGTATCTTTTTAGTATGACTTCGTTTATCGTCCCAATAGACCGGCCAAATAAAATAAAGGATATAAATCGTGAGAGTATAGCTGTTTACCAAAGAACGATCCATTCGATAATTCCCCTTTTAGAGGATTTTGCAATCGAGCCTTTTGAATCCGGGTTAAAGGAAAAAAGCGGATATAGCGACGCCAATCCTCCCAAATGCGAGACCGAGAGCGTTATAAAAGTTGACGGAATAAAATTCAGAGTCATTTCAACTCCAACAACAAAAAGGCCGCAATACAGCCTCGCATATGAGCAGATAATCGATTATACGTGCCATTTGATCGAAGAGCACAAAAGAATAGGTAGAATAAAAGATATCACGCTGATAGACAGGAAGCCTTTTGTTTCGCTTGACCTTCTCATTGAAAAGATAAAGTCCGTGATCGAATCGGTCAAAGTAGGAAAAGAAGGGATAACACAAAAGATAGAATACGACGCAAACAACATTGTAACAGATGTTGTTAATACGCCCAGTTTCGCACTTGACATAAGCAAAACCAATGACCCAGATATTAGGGGAAGCGCAAGAATATATCTGATGGCGAAGTCGATCAAAAGCGATTATGAAGAAATTAAAAAGAAATTTGAAAACCTGATAAAAGAAAGAACCGGATATTCAAAGGATAATCTGCCTGAAAAAAGAAAAGACATAATTATGACCGACGTTCCGGGTTATGCAATACTTGTTAAGATAATACCAACCGTCAATATCAGCTTTTCCAAGATAGTAAATTCTCTCATTTACGAAACCCCTAGCGGCAAGATAACCGAAAAAACCGGGCTTCTCATCAAAGCAATGTACAACGCGGAGGAACCAAAGCTCGAAGGTCTAATCATCAAAAAAGGTGACAAAAAATTCGTTTCGTTGGAAGGGTTTTCATCCCTTTTAGAAAGTATTAAAGAAGAAAATAAGGAAAGAACGGTCAGATTTGAGATTACGACTACAGCTCTCCCATGATTCGGAAATCAAATGGCAGCTTCAGGCAGACCAGCTTTCATGAATTATTTTTTCCTCATTGATTCCTGCCGATTTTAGCTGCTCAACCAATGATTTGATCATTTCGGGCGGTCCGCATAGCATGTAGTATTTTTTGTCGTCTCTGATGTCGACGTATTTCTTTATCATATCCAGATTAATTCTTCCTCTTTCGCCGTTCCAGCTTGATGAGCCCTCTCTGGTACATGTGAATATTATCTTTATGTTCTTGTTCTTCTTTGCAATAGATTCCAGTTCGTTCCTGTAAAGTATTGAGTCCATGGTCCTTGCGGAATAGAAATAAGTTATATTCACATCCAGGCCTTTTTCTGAAACATACCTTATTATAGAAATGAATGGGGTTATTCCGCATCCTCCACCGATCAAGACTACATCTTTCATCTTTTCTTCATCAAGGAAAAAGAATTTTCCGAACGGCCCGCCTATCTTGACAACGTCTCCTATTTTCAAAGAGGCGACTCTCGGTGTAAATCTTCCGCCCTCAATAATCTTGATTGTAAGCTCCAGATAGTCCTTATTCGTTGGCGAAGACGCTATAGAATAAGGTCTTGCAAGAAGCGGCTCTCCCTCTCTTTGAACGTAAAGATTGACAAACTGGCCAGGTTTGAAATCCATATTAAACGGGTCGAGCGGAACTAATCTTAAAGTAACGACATCTGCAGTCTGATTAAACTTTTCTTTCACGACAAATCTTGCTATCTGGATCGGCATTTCACCACCTTAACATGGGATTACAATATAGAATTCAAAATAACAATGGAAGTACATTAATTAGATTAAATAAGTTTTAAAATATGATAGCTGCATCGGGCGGCAAAGTTGATTCATAAATCGGCATATATCGGTCCTTTTGGAGTCAATTGGCTTCTCTTTAACTTTATGTCTTTCATATAAACATTAAAGCTTCCGAAATCAAATGCAGAATATTTTTTTAGTTGCTCCTTGAATTTTATCTTCTCCTTTACCCTTCCCAAAGTTATGTGGCTGACAAATCTGTTTGCTTCTCTCTTAAATCCGATTTTCTCCAGCTGCTTTGATATTTTATCTTCGATGCTCTCTATCTTTCCATTGCTGTCTACGCCGATCCAAATTACCCTTATGAAATTTTCATTTGGAAATGCGCCTAAACCGACACATCGCGCCGTAAACGGGCCCATATCCGTATTTGCAATAATCTTTTTTACTTCAGAAATATCTCTTTCGTCAAGTTCTGGAAAAAATCTAAGCGTTATATGCAAATTTTCGGGCTCAACGAACTTTATGGAATCCCCAAATTCCTTTTTCAACTCGTTCTGAAGTTCAACCAATCTTTTCCTTATTTCATCTGGCAATTCGATTGCAATAAACGCTCTCATAACATCGTATATTGTTTAGAATTAATAAATAAAAAGTTTCCCAAATAATATGCATTATGAAAGGTCTTATATTTACAGAGGGAAACGGATACGGCCATATCTCAAGGGACTACGTTGTCTCTGAAGAACTCAACATACCGATTATGACTTTTGGAATGGCTGCGGAATATCTTAAGATAAGAAAAAAAAGATACATATCTATTCCTTCTCCGTATAAAATTGAGACTAAGGGAAAGACTAAAATAGTTGCAAACTTAAGGCAAATAATGAAGTATTTCAATCCCTCAATAACGGCCGAAATGATAAGGAAGTTTAAAGAGGTCGATTTTGTTATAGTCGATGGCTCTCCGATCGGGTTGATACTTGCAAAGTTCGCGGGCAAAAAATCCATCTTTATTACAAACGATACATCTTCGCTAGTTGGAATAAACGGCATAGAGAGGCCGATAGCTGGCGAATTAAACAAGCTTATACTTTCCTATCCTGAAAAAATTCTTGTTCCAGATTTCCCGCCCCCATTCACAATCGCTAAATATAATTTGATGGAAAATGCAAACATTAAGATAATCGGTCCTTTGATTGAAAAGGCGCTGCAAAAAAGGCATGAAAAGGACTATTTGGTCGTCACTACAAATAAGGCGCTAGAAAATAAACTTAAATTAGCTTTTGGCGAAAACGCGATATACAGCTCTGATGTGGGAAATGTAAAGCCTTATTACGAATCTTCAAAGCTAGTTATCTGTCATGGCGGCCATACTACCATTGCTGAAGCCTTAAGCTATGGAAAACCTGTACTTGCAATATACGATAAAAGCTATTCGGAAAGAAGCAACCATGTTAGATTTATTGAGGAAAATAAAATTGGATACGGAATAGAAGAGAACATGTTTGACGAATCATATGTAAAGTTATTGCCAGAGATAATAGAAACCTTTGATAAAAAGAAATTAATGGCATACAGAAAAATAAGTAAAAGGCTAAAACCGATTGATGAGATTATTAAGATTATAAATGAATTTAAGTAAAGTGTTTGAACAAAACAAGCGAACAAAAGAAAAAGAATATTTATAAAATTAACAAATCAATAACATCATGTTATAATTCAATATATTTCTAAGAGGCAGAAATATATCGTGAGCGTGATTGAATGGTAAAGGAGTACTCAACATCTGGAGTTAAGATTGCAATTGTAGGAGTTGGTGGCGGAGGATGTAACACCATTAAAAGACTGATTGAATACGGATTGAAAGGGCCCGAACTAATCGCAATAAATACAGACAGAATTCATTTGGATACGATAAAAGCACCCGCAAAGAAGATACTCATTGGTCAATCAATAACAAGAGGCCTTGGAGCGGGAGGATACCCTGACATCGCGCAGAGGTCCGCAGAAGCAAGCAAACCAGATATTGAGGCTGCATTATCTGATGTTGACCTCGTGTTCTTAGTGGCGGGCATGGGAGGAGGCACTGGCACTGGCGCTGCACCTGTGGTCGCAGATATAGCGAAAAAGAATGGCGCGATCGTCGTTTCTGTTGTCACATATCCGTTTAGAATTGAAAGAGCAAGACTACAGAAAGCAAAGGAAGGAATCGAAAACTTGAAGAAAGTAAGTGACACACTGGTAATCATAGATAATCAAAAATTGCTTGATTATGTGCCAAATCTACCAATTGAGCAGACTTTTATGATTGCCGACGAAATCACGGCAAGAGCGGTTAGAGGAATAAGCGAAACTTTGCTCAATCCTTCTTTAATAAACCTTGACTTTGCTGATTTGACTACTATAATGACTGGCGGTGGAATTTCAATGATTGCAGTCGGAGAAGGAAAGGGAATAAGCAAGGTTGAAGAAGTAGTTAAAAACACATTAGATCACAGACTGCTTGACGTTGATCCTAAAGGTGCAAAGGGCGTACTTCTCCACATTACCGGGGGGCCGGATATGACCTTAGGCGATGCAAACACTGTCGGTGAAATGATTACTGCGGAAGTGGACCCATACGCAAACGTTATTTACGGAGCAAGAATGGATCAATCATATCTTGGCAGAATAGAAGTGATTGCAATATTTACGGGTCTCAAGGAAGGAGAAGCGCTTAGGGCTATAGGTGAAGAAAAGAAAAAGAAAGAAGAAAGGACTTACGGGGACCTGTGGTACTGAATTTTTTATTTTTTAATATATTATTTTTAATTTAACTTCAGCTGTAACTTTTCATTGAAGTTTTGCATTTTCGAGATTTGAAATTAAGCTATCGTTCTTTTCAATTCTTTTCAATGCATCGATACGCTTGTTGAATGTCTCTTTGTTTAGGTGAACTTTGTTTGGCCATAAATCAAATCCGTAAATTTTGATTACGTGCTTTATGAATTCGTCTCGTTTATTTTCAGGAAGGGAATTATAAGCATTGATGACATCCTGCATGACATTTTTGTCAATGTATAATAGACATGCAGCAGTTAACGCTCTTACATCATCATCTGGATTCGTCCTTACTATTTCAAGAAGCTTATTTATTGCATTCCAATCTCCTTTAACTGCGAAAAAACCAAGTGCTGGCAGTGAATCATTAAACATTGGATCAAGCGCTGCCGAATCAGAATTTAATCTCTTTATTATATTGGGAATTGCTTCATCAATTCGGTGGATCTTTGTTATCTCCATAATGCGAGGGTATTCAAATAGATCTGCGGAAAGAACTAATTCTGCAATTTTCGATCTTACTGCCCGATTTAGCACGATTTCCCGATTGAATAACTCTGAAATTGCATTCGAAACGTGAACCTCATTTTGCGAAGATAAGCATACCAAAATTTCTTGCATTGTATATTTTTTATTGTTCTCTTTGTTATCTGAGATGACGCATTCTTCCACCTTTGGTTTGATCGATAAGAGATTTGATATCTTTTTAATTATAGATGTGGTGGTGCTTTCTTTAATTGCTGTTGCTGGAAGCGCGGTTTCTGTCGATTGAATCACTGCCGGTTGGGATGAAACTATCGCGTCCTCCGCCTTTAACGACTTGGATAAGACGAATATCGATGCCCCTATTGCGGTGGCTACCGCTGCACGCTTAACAAATCGCTTAATCTTTTCCTTTGTTTCCATCCTTTCCACCTGGACTTTCGTAATATTCATATGGTGCTCAGATTTCTCCGGATCTATGTCCTTCACACGATTATTATTTATTTTGTAAATTGCCATAAAATCTAAACGCTTAACAGATATATAAATGTTTCGTTTTATAGACTTTTGACATTGTTCAGTTTATTTGAACAAATCTTTATTAGTAAAATCCCACAACTGTAAAAAGAAGTTTTATAAAATTAGCATTAGATAGAGAACTATGAAATGCCCATTTTGCGGACACGCCGATACCGACGTTGTAGATTCAAGGGATACGGAAGAATTGAATGCCGTAAGAAGAAGGAGGGAATGCCCTTCCTGCAAAAAAAGATTTACCACATACGAAAGGCCGGAAGAGAGCATAATTATAGTTATCAAAAGAGACGGAAAAAGGGAAAAATTCGACAAGCAGAAGTTGATAAATAGCATTCTTAAGTCCGTAGGAAAGAGACCTGTAAGCTATAATAAGATCGTTGAGCTCGTTGAAGACATAGAGCGGGAACTCAGAACCAAACAGTCCGAAGAAGTTGAAAGCAGGCATATTGGAGAGATGGTACTAAAGAGGCTAAGAAAGCTTGACGACATTGCATACATCCGATTCGCGGCAGTTTATAAAGAATTCAAAACAGTCGAAGACGTACTTAACGAGATTAGGCTGCTCAAAGGCAAAAAGAAATAAAAACGTCAAGTTCTTTTGCTAATGAAAATTCTAAACGCCTGAACGACTATAAATCGAATGATCTTCCTCAGAAAAAAAGGAATTAATAATGCAACATGGCAAATAAATCGATGATATAAGTTTTTAACACATAATCATGTTATAAACGATGTTATTTTTTTGAAATAAGATAATTTATTATAATAATGGCTATAAATAGGCAAATTTTAACCTACTTTTTTTGAATGTTGCTTTGCGATCTTCGAGGTTAAAGCAAAGATTTATAAATAGGCAAAAGTAAGAAAAATCAGGCACAAGATGTTGGTTAGTATAAATTAAAATACCACTATATAATGTGTTCAAAAAAATAATAGTTGAACATGGTGGTATTCCAATAATCAACATCAAATCTGACGTGAGGCAGAAAACCGTTGAAGATAGCGGGGTGTAACAATGGCAAAGAAGGACATAGAGCTAACGGAATATAGGCTTCAGAGATTATTTACAAAAGATGGAGTTCATCCGTATGACATGGTTATGTGGGAAAAGCGGGACTCGATAATAATGGACGCCAAAGGAAAGAAAATATTCGAACAGAAAGACGTAGAGGTTCCCGCATCATGGTCCCAGTCTGCAACAAATATCGCCGCTTCAAAATATTTCAGAGGCAAAATAGGAACGAATGAAAGGGAGACGAGTGTCAAACAAATGGTTGACAGAGTTGTCAGAACTATTACAGAATGGGGAAAGAAAGATGGCTATTTCGCATCCGCTGAAGAGGCAAAAATATTTAGCGAAGAACTAACTTATATACTCATAAACCAGTACGCTGCATTTAATAGCCCTGTTTGGTTTAACTTTGGAGTCGAAAAGAGGCCTCAAGGGTCTGCTTGCTTCATAAATTCTGTTGAAGACGACATGAGATCAATTCTGCAGCTGGCTGTGACCGAAGGCATGCTTTTCAAATACGGCTCCGGAGCGGGAGTAAACCTCTCCGTGCTTAGATCGTCTAAGGAATACCTTTCAAGCGGCGGCAGGGCTTCTGGTCCTGTCTCATTTATGAAGGGTTACGATGCGTTTGCAGGAGTTATAAAATCAGGTGGAAAGACGAGAAGAGCTGCAAAAATGGTTATCTTGAATGTTGATCATCCTGACATTCGCGAATTCATCTGGTGCAAAGCGAAAGAAGAAAGAAAAGCAAGAGATTTGATAAAGCTCGGATACGACGGATCTCTTGACGGGGAGGTCTATGCAAACATATTTTTCCAAAATGCTAACAATTCAGTAAGAGTGAGCGACGAATTCATGCGGGCAGTAAAGGAGGGAAAGGAATACTCAACTAAATACGTATCTAATGGAAAAGAATGCGAAAAACTTGATGCCAGAACAATAATGAAGGAAATAGCAGAAGCTACATGGGAATGCGGAGATCCGGGAATACAATTTGACACAACAATCAACAAATGGCACACGTGCAAAGCGAGTGGAAGAATCAACGCCTCAAATCCGTGCAGCGAATACATGTTTCTTGACAACTCCGCTTGCAATCTCGCTTCAATAAATCTTCTGAAATATCTTGATCCGGAAACTGGAAAATTTGATACTGAAAAGTATAAGCATACAGTTGCAATAATGATAACAGCGCAAGAAATAATAGTAAGTAACGCGGCATATCCGACACCGGAGATTGAAAGGAATTCAATAGATTTCAGGCCTCTTGGATTGGGATATGCGAACCTTGGAGCTCTTTTAATGGCTTGTGGTCTTCCATACGATAGCGATGAAGGAAGGGCTTATGCGGCAGCTGTTACGGCACTGATGACTGGATATGGATATTATGTTTCAGCTATGCTTGCTAAAAGAATGGGAGCGTTTAATAAGTATGAAATGAATAAGGAATCGATGCTTGAAGTAATAAAGATGCACCTTGATGCCGCTGAGGCAATAGCTGAAAACGTCCCCCACTACCTGAGGAATGCGGCAATTGAAGCATGGAGAAGCGCCTTTGCAAGCGGATCTTTGTACGGATTCAGAAACGCGCAGATATCTGCGTTAGCGCCAACCGGGACTATTGGATTTTTGATGGATTGTGACACTACGGGAATAGAACCAGATATTGCATTGATTAAGTACAAATGGCTTGTTGGCGGAGGAATGATGAAAATTGTCAATTCAACTGTTCCTATCGCACTTAAGAAACTTGGATATAACGAGCAGCAAATTAATGAAATTATGCAATATATTGACGATAAGGAAACAATAGAAGGCGCACCGCACCTTAAAGAGACGCACCTTCCTGTTTTTGATTGTGCGTTTAAGCCTGCAAACGGAAGAAGATTCATTCACTATCTTGGGCACATAAAAATGATGGCTGCAGTACAGCCGTTCATATCTGGCGCAATTTCCAAGACTGTAAACATGCCGAAAGAATCGACAGTTGAAGACATCTACAATGCATATGTCACATCATGGGAGCTAGGGCTCAAGGCCATCGCAATTTATAGAGACGGATCAAAAGGAGTCCAGCCTATCACGCTCACCAAAGAGGTGAAGGAGGTAGATAAGATCGAGGCGGCCAAGGTTGAAGTTAAAGAGGTAGTTAAAGAGGTTGTGAAGGAAGTGGTGGTTAACCGACCCACCAGGAGAAAGCTTCCCGACGAGAGGAGATCTATAACCCATAAGTTCAGCATTTCTGGACATGAAGGGTATCTCACTGTTGGACTTTATGAGAATGGGCAACCGGGAGAAATTTTCATAACCATGTCCAAGGAAGGCAGCACTATCTCTGGTCTCATGGACGCATTTGCTACCTCCATATCGATCGCACTCCAATACGGTGTTCCACTAAAGACATTGGTAAAGAAGTTTGTGCACATGAGGTTCGAGCCTTCCGGATACACTTCGCATCCAAACATAAGATTTGCAAAGTCGCTGATGGACTATATATTCAGATGGATGGCGCTGAAATTCCTAAGCAGGGAAGAGCAGATAGAAGTAGGATTGAATCTTGAATCTGAACAGCCGCTAACATCGTATATACAAGATGAGGAAATATCTGAAGAAAATATAACGACACAAGCAATCCCAACTGAAAGCAGTCCAATTGGCTCTCCACCTGGGAAGGATACGAATAATTTAGGCAGCGATGCTGCAAAAAAAGCCTCAGCGCTTGAAACTGCAGAGATAGCGGCGGTTACCGCTGAAAAGAAAAACAGCAAGGTTGCGTTCCAGAACTCGGAAGACGCGCCAGCATGCTCATACTGCGGTGCAATAATGGTAAGAAACGGATCTTGCTATAAGTGTTTAAACTGCGGTGCCACAAGCGGATGCAGCTGATTTTCGATTTTTTAAGCTCATATTTTTCATTTTTAAGTTTATTTTACTAAAAATATGGTAATTTGCAATATTTTTTCTAAAGAAGTAATGCCCAGATATAAGTAGAGCAAATTAATCTTATTTTGTGTTATAATTCTTATACTGAAAATTATTTTTAGTGATGTAATGAACTATTGAAACACATATTTAATTTTCAATATGATCAATGAAATTCCCAGAATCTTTTTGTTCGTATGAATGTTTTTTGCGCCTCCAGGAGGGCGGCAAAGAACTCCTCCTCGCTGTTATAAGGCCTGCTTAGTATATGTGATGCCTTAGTTGGGCCGATACCATAGGTTGAAAGTGTGATTACTCCTTTCTTTCCTGAAGAGCTGATTATGGCTGCAGATCTATCTAACTTCTCTTTCCAGCTTTTTTCTTCAGAATTTAGACGCTTCTTCTTTAACAATTTTCTGATGTCCTCAACAGAAACAAAATTTGGAACAAGAGCTATCACAGAGCTTCCGCATTTCGGACACTTCACCTTTTCCTGCAGCGTTCCGACAAACGATATCCAATCCTTTCCGCAATGCATGCAATAAAGAATAACGCTTTTTCCAAGCAACTTTGCTTTAAACGCCTTTATTATTTCTGAAGTAGGTTCTATAGGGGCTATCAATTCTGAGCCGTGATTCCTGATGAGGGCTCGAGTTCCAACTGTTGACAGTTTCTTGACATGCAGAGAATGAACTGAGACCTCCTTTTTTGCGATTCCTTCCAATATTCTTCTCGCGTTTTTTATGTCAAAATATGAGTCGTAGACGTCGCGGAGGGTTTCTTCATAAACTGGAGTGCCAATAAAGACTTGAATGAAGCGGTCTGAGATTCTTGGCGTCTCACGGAAGAGATTGAACATCTTCCCTATATGAATAAATTTGAATCTGAAAAGCTTATGTTTTGACAAATAGGATTCCAGATCCTTCTCTATATCGGATTTTGAAATATCTAATAGATAGTCCTTTATAACTCGAGGGTCTGCTTTTCTCGGAAAGATGAGTGCAATTCTATATGCATCTACAAGAGTCTTTATAGACGAGCCGTATTCCTTTGTCATTTTTTCTGCAAGTACGGAGGCGATGGCGCGATTTGCATTAAGGCCTCCGAGAATATGAATTACAGCAACATCATTCCAGCATTCTATGAATATATTTTTATTGGTCGGCAAAGTTTCTCTAAACTCCTGAGAGGTGACAAGATCTAAAATCGCATCCGAAGCGATTCCTGTTTTTCTTGAGATTTCTTTAGTTGTATTTTCTAGGTCGCTTTTGTAATCCTGAAGATTAATCTTAATTTGTTCCCTAATTTTTCCTACTGTTTGCGCAACTTCATAACTTGTAGGAATTTCCTCCCCTTCCCAGTCAGGAATTGCGGCACTTATATCGTCCGCAGCCTCTACGATTACAATCCTTCTTTCATTGTCAATATCTAAAATTCTCCATGGAACTCCTTTTGTTATGAATAGCTCGTTTGTCTCAAAGAAAGAAACAAAATCCTCATCTAGAGTCGAAATAACCTTATTGGTGGAGGCATCCTTAACCAGGAATTTTTCAACAGTAGGGATGGTGGAAAGATGCTCATAATAGTAAAGACGGGTTGAGGCCATCTTATGGATTTTGTTGTCGGATGTCTTTTTAAGAAGTCTTTTATCCTCCATAAAGTTGATTACAGATAGAAATTTTTCAGGATCCAATGTGGAATATGGATATGCTCGCTTGATAAGGGAATAAACCTCCTGAATCGGAATTTCTCTTTCGTTTTCGATAAGTATTCCTGCAATTTGATGCGCGAGCACGTCAAGAGCATTTTCACATATCTTTTGCTCTTCAAGATTTCCTTCTTTTATGAGATTCAAAAGTGCGTGCGCCTCTAGCACATCATCGGGATCTGCGCATATGATTGTTCCTTTTGAAGTTCCTTTTATTGAATGCCCGCTTCTTCCAACTCTCTGAACCAGCCTGGAAACTTGCCTGGGGGACATATACTGAATGACTTGGGTTACATCGCCTATGTCGATTCCAAGCTCCAATGATGAAGTCGCCACTAACGCATCAAGCTTGCCATTTTTGAAATCGTCCTCGATCTGAATTCTCACATCTCTTGAAAGAGAACCGTGATGGACCGCTATCTTAGGATCAAGCTTCATAAGACGCGATCCCAATATCTCTGCTATTGATCGCGTATTCACAAATATTAGTGTTCGGTTGTTTTGAATTATTCTTTGGATCTCCCTTAATCTTGCAACCGCGGCTGAGTCGATTTGAAGCTCATTTGCCTCTGCCTCATGTGAAATATGCGGCTGCGGATAGGAAATCTCAAACTTCATTGACTTCATGTATTTCAAATCAACTATCTCACAAGAACGAAAGCCACATAAGAATTGAGAAAGCTTAATCGGATCCGCTACTGTTGCGCTGATTCCTACTCTTTGGAATTCTCCTGCCCTTTCCGCAAGCCTCTCCAAACCAATAGCCAATTGGGCCCCTCTTTTGCTGTCTGCAAGCTCGTGCAGTTCATCCACAATCACAAATTTGACATTCTTCAAATGCTCGCCCATTTTTTTAGCTGGAAGAATGGCTTGAAGCGTTTCTGGAGTAGTGATAAGAAATTGCGGTGGCGATTTGGCCTGGAGTGAGCGTTCGGAGGTGGCAGTATCTCCGTGTCTGACTGCTATAGTAATCCCTATGTCCTTTGCCCATTCTGTAAGCCTTTTAAGCATGTCCCTATTCAATGCACGAAGAGGAGTAATGTAGATGGCTGCGATGCCGCTAAGATTGCTTTCTTTTATCTTTTCCATAATTGGGATTGCAGCTGTCTCTGTCTTTCCTGAACCGGTTGGCGCTATGATAAGAACGTTCNTTCCTTGTTGCACTAGAGGAATCGCCTGCTTCTGAACCTCCGTCAAGGAACCGAATTTCTTTATTATTAAATGAGACATAATAATCCACTTTAAATCAATAGCAAATGAAAAATTAATCTAAAATATAATATGAAAAAGAGATATTTAATAGTTATTGAACTGAATTTCCAATGATTTTGATTAAAGAGCGTTAAACCTTTTAAACAAAATTAAGATTTAATAAAATGAATGAGAATAAAACTAATAAAAAATTCGATTATACGCCTTCAGCTTAAGATGTCTCTCTTTTTTATCAAATTTATAAACTGTAATACTTGCATTTTTGACAGCGTCATTTGCATCGATCTCTAGAATATCTTTTTCTTCTAAACGTTCTAATAATTTCCTAAACATCATTATCACAACAGAATGGGTTACAATTAACACTTTTTTCTTTGGATAATCCCTTACCAATGTTCCAAGAAAACTATGCAACCTTAATCCAACGTCTGGATAGTTTTCGCCACCTAAAGGACGATAATAGTATTTACCCTCCATTGATAATCTTTCCCATTCTTGGGGATAAAAGGTCTGTATTCCTTTCTTTGTCAGCATCTTAATCGCACCTCTTTCCCTCTCTCTAATCCTCTCTTCAATTACTAATTTCGGCTTATAATCCATTCCTTTAATTAACTCTTCAGCGGTTTGCCTACATCTAATATACGGTGAAACAAACATGATGTCAAACTTCCCAAATTTTTTTAGATTCTTTCCAGTGACATATGCTTGTTTTCTACCATCTGTAGTGAGTTCTATATCCATATCGCTTATAGGTGGATCGATTCTCAATTTGTCTAAATTAAATTACTCAATCTTCATTTTTCGAAATTAAAAACTGATTCTCCCTGCCTAACAAAAACTATTAAATTTGGCCATTTTTGCTGTGCCTCCATAAAGTCACTAATTTTTTCATTTGATTAACATTGAAAACGATTTATTCATTAATATTTCTCTGAATTTTGTAAATGCTTTCTAAGTTTCCTATATTGTTGACGAGTAAATTCCAGATCGCCATTAATTCCTCTCTATCTGTGCAGCCTTTCCCTTGGGCGAGTTTATCTGCGACAAACATTGTTAAAACTTCATTTTTATATCCTGTTTTTTCCAACTTTTCCACAAGATTCTGATAGGCAGTTTCGAACTCTTTGTAATCCTTAGCGGCCCTCATTGCTTTAATCCCTTTCATCGGCAAATAATGGGCCCCAACCAATATAGCGATTTTTTCTTGATTAAGACCGTATTTTTCAAAAATTGATGGCGGTAATTTTCGAACAATTTCCTCTCCAACCTTTTCATGGTCATCAAATTCATGATATGGCTTTCCGGGTTCCTTTTCTTGTAAGACGTTATCTTTGTATTTTGGCTTTGCAACAACTGGTTTGCCTATGTCATGTAGGCAACCGGCTGCGATCACGTCTAAATCATCTGTCATCTTTTCAATAAATTCTACAAATTTGGTAGTATGTGTGAAAACATCAAATTCATGAAAAGGATTTTGCCATAAATCTTTGCCAGCCTGTATTTGAGGTAAATTCAATAGCTCTTTTATCATAATTCTTTTTTTACCAATATTGCTTTCGATCATCGGCTCTACAGCCAGTTCTTTGGAGAATGTTTTCACTTTCTCCTTTTTTTCATAATTAAATTTCCTCATTTCTTCCACCTAATCACCTCTAATTATAGCGCAGATTTAATAAATAATAATATTAACTGTCCAAATTTGGAGAGTAAACAAAACAATTAAAAAGTTTAATGCATATCTCTACATATGGACGAAAAAGTGGCAATTGCTGAATTAAATAAGCTGTTAAAGAGAATCGGACTGTCTGATTGTGAGGCCAATATCTTGATTTATTTGATCCGGCATCCAGTATCCAAGGCAGAAGAAATAATGAGCTCTCTCAACATAGGAAGCTCTTCATTCTACAATACAATCAATTCCTTAATCAAGAGAGGGTTTGTCAAATATGTTGAAAAGAATAAAATAAAACACTATTCCGCAGTGTCGCTAGAAGAATTAAAAGAGCTTTTACAAATGGAGATAAAGATTATTGAAAAAATCTCTGAGTTTATAAAAACAGAAGAGGGGCGCAAATCTGAAATCTTTTTGTTTAAAGGTGAAGCAGGATTGCGTTCTATGGTCGCATTCCTGCTGTCTGATGCAGAAAAGAAGGATGTATGGAGGTTCTTCAGCCCTCAAGAAGAGGAATATAAAGAAATGATTGAAAAAGTATATGTACGTTCAAAACGTATTAGGGAGCTTAAGAAAATAAAAGGGAAAGGAATCTTACCTATTCAACTGAAGGGAAAGATTTCTCCTTCTAAAATTACTGAACATAGATTCCTTGAGAAACTGCCCCCGAATATTTTAATATTTCGGGACAAAATTGGAATTATTTCACCGAAAGAGGAAGCCGGATTTGTGATTCAGTCTAAAGATATAGCAAATAAATTCGCTGACTTTTTCGATTGGATGTGGGAAAGGGCTGAAAAATAAAAAAATAGAACAGATCATTATTATAATCTATATTTCTATATAGCTATCTGTTCAATTCATCTTTATTCATTCTTGAGTACCTTTGATTCAAATATGTATCCGTCTCCTTCAATTGTTAGTAGTCCATAATTTAAACTTGCGCTTAAACCAGGGTTGAATACATAAAGCCCTTCCATTCTTCCGGCTTTTAAGATTCTTATCAGTTTCTCATATATATTATTAGTTGATTTTGGCTTTTACATAAAAAAATAAAATTAAAATTTAGTCAACAAACGCTTTTCTAAAATCTTCAATCATTAGAGGCCACTTTAAGAAAGTAATTCCTGGATACTCCTCCTCATTCGGCAGTTTCTCATATGTGATAAAGATTATTTTAGTTTTTCCATCCGGATCTTTTTCTAAAGTCTCATAAAGAGTTTTTGCAGCTAGGCTACCAAAAACCATACGTCTACCATGATGGAATGGAACCGCCTCATAGTCCTCTAATCCTCTGCCTTCATCATTAAATTGTGATAACTTCTCCAATGTATCATCCTGAAGAATGGCCACAATAACTATATGGGTATATATGTCAGGGTCAAATTTTTCTAACGCACTTTCATATGTACAATGGTCAATATTAATCTTCTTTTTACTTTCTTCTAGTGCGTATTTAATCAATTTTAAATAATTCCCAGTCGAATTTATATCGAATTTTTTATCTTCATTTACAACGAGTAATACATTATACCTCTCTTTCTTTTCTTGCATTTTTGATTTTTCCATCCTTTTCCTTAAATATTCTAAAAATATCGTTTTCTTATGGAATACCAGATCGGCGCCGATGCTTTTTGCTTCCTTCAATCTTTGTTGACGTGATGAATTCACGATGACTTGCATTTTAGGATATTTTTCCTTTATATATTTAAATAGCTCAAGCCCACAAGGTTCTTCTCCACGATAATTTTCCGATGTTCTTGGATATTGAATATCAGTCACAACGCCTGATAATGTTTCACCCTCTTTGTCTATTATTTGCTTTGCACTTTCAAAATTATCAGCAATTATTACTTCTTTATCGCTAAAAATTCCTTTTAACAAATTTTGGTAATCTTCAAAATCCTCTACAACAAGTACTTTATTTTTCTTTGGATCAAATTTAGATATTGCAATAGAGAAGGAACTTTGAAGGCCTTTGTATTTATCTACAATTGAATCAATCTTTGGACTGCTCTTAGGAACATATTCTTTTTTAATTTTTTTATTTTCTTTTTTGGCTTGATGTTTCATTCTACCACCCTCTCTTCGTACACATCACTATTTTGACCCGTAGTGCGGGTCCAATTGTTAAAATTACACCAAAAGATGTTGAAGGAGGAAAATATTCTAAGAAGAAAGTGCTTATTACTTTCAATGGCAATATAAAAGAGCCTCAAGAATTCGAAGATCAAGCAAAAAACAAAGTCACTGAAATTGCACCAACATTAGGCTATGACTATATAAGTTTTTGTAAGGTCTTGAAAAACAAAATTGCAGTAATAGTATGGTCGTGTGAAAATGGAACAGACTATGGTTTTGATATACTATATCTTGTAAAGAAAAATGAAAATAATAAAATAACTGTGGAAAAGATATTCACAGGCCCATCAAATGAATATGTCTGCGTAGATTATGCGGGTATCGTAAATAATAAATTGATAGTAAAATACCCTTTCAGTAAGTTTGATAAAATCTATTGAACAGTCCCTTCCCCGCGTACCTGTCATGTTGTTGATCTCTGATCTTATCCGTGCATTTTCTGAATATATTTGCTTAGGTTTTGAACCATTTTTCATTACCCAAAGAGAATATCTATATTGATCACCTAGCCAACCACTCGACTCATAACGTTTTGCATTTCTGTCCGTATCTATTTGTTCGAACAAAACCCAAGCTGCAATTCCATTTTTTTCATCTATTTTTGAAGCGATAATACATGTTTCTGCGTATTCTGGATGACAGTGTTTGTGCTCCTCGATACATTTCTTCATCTCTTGTTCCACAGTTTTCTTAAAACTGCTATAGATCTGTTCTGATTTCGGATCACCCATTCTCTTATTTACATTCACCTTTTTTTTACCTTCTTGACGCCCTTTATTATGGAAAGATTCCATACCGTACACCCCCTTATTAATATGTTCTATCAGATTATCTCTACGTTTTGAATCCGTCATTTTATTATATTTCTTAAATGCATTTTCCACCAAACTCACCTCAACCTTATATTTATATTTTTCTAACTATCCTACTTTTGTGAAATATATAAATATTAACTGTCCAAATTTGGAGAGTAAACAAAACAATTAAAAAGTTTAATACATCTCTTCTTTGAAGGTGAAGCAGGATTGCGTTCTATGGTCGCATTCATGCTGTCTGATGCAGAAAAGAAGGATGTAAGGTTCTTCAGCCAGAGAGCAAAAAGTAGAAGGATGTTAACTATACTATATGAATCTGCATTTACTTTTGAAGAGACTTAATGTGGCGATGAGATTGTATTTATATCTGCTGCTCATGAAACTGGTTAAATGAGAATTATACTCTGAGATAGTTTGGTATCTCGTATCTCCTGAATTCTTCCAGCAATCCCCTTCCGTAAAGGATCCTTGAGAAGGATTCAGCTGCTGCCTTTGCACCGAATAGGGCATTGTGCGGTACAGGCTCGTCCGGAATCCCTACGTAATTAAGAACCTTGTTAAAGCTAAGGTCTGTTCTGTTATCTTTCAGGGGTGGTGAAATTCCTCTCTTAAGATGATGGGTATAGCAAACCGAATGCAAATCCACTATTCTCCTATGCGGCTTCCAGGAAAGATTATAAATTTCAGCTGTCTCTTTTAGAAAAGCCCAGTCAAAACCAAAGTTATGGCCTCCGAGAGTCTGATTCTCAGATTCTCCAACCCATTTGAGAAAATTATTCATGGCCTCATAAAGTGTCTTTTTGTTTTCATCAATAATTTGTTCTTTTGTGAATCCATTCACTGCCAACGCATCGTCATCTATTTCTGCTCCGTTCCATGGTCTGCATTCCTCATAAAATGTCCTTTCGGGATGAAGAAAGTCTATTGCGCCTATACTTATTATTGAGTTCTTTTTTGGATTTACACCTGTCGTCTCTAAATCAACTATTAACATGCGACCACCCTTTAGGTTACTTTAGATAAGAATCTTAGCTATCTTTGCTCTTCATACATTTTTTCCAAAACGCTAATCGCCTCTTTAATGTTGAAAAATGTTAGATATGCTCTCTTCTGGTATGTCTGCTCTAACGCAGAGGAGAGATTGTCATACTGGAAGCCTGAGAACCTGTATGTTCCTCTGCTGTCATCGAGCAGGCCCATTTTTCTTAGTTGAGTAAGATGATATCTGATTGTCTTTTCATTCATTTGGATGTTATTCTGCGAGAAGTAGTCCACCAAATCCTGGTAATTCGGCTCTTTTTTCTCCTTAAGATGGTAGTATAGAAGAGCTTCGAGAACGTTAAGAACCGACTGCCTTGACTCATTCTTTGATATAATTCCCAAAGAAAGCGCAAGCCATCTCACTAGAGACTTTCTTGCCATCTTAACTTCTTGGCTTAAATCCATGTCCCTTAATATCAATTCAGACTTGATAAGTTTTGACTCTGGAATTTCCATAATTATATTAGAACAGCAAGATTTAATATTCTTGCAGTGATTAATAAGAAAACAAGGTGGAAAAATGAAGGGCAGAGTTAAAAAAGCGCATGATGCAAACTATAAGCAATCAGTAGAACCAAAAGGATTGCCTGAAGTGAATGGATATGATTTTAACGAATTTGATCTTTCAAGAAAGGAAAGCATTGTCTCACTGTTAGATTCATTTTCTAATGTTGGAATGCAGGCATCCAACCTTGGAAAGGCTATAGAAATTGCAAAGGAAATGAGAAAAGAAGGAGCAGACATATTTCTTGCATATAATTCCAATATGGTAAGCTCTGGAATAAGAGATATAATAAGATATTTAGTTGAGCACAAAATGGTAAAGGCATTGATTACTACAACTGGAGGAGTTGAAGAGGACATACTTAAGACATTTGGACCGTTTTATGTCGGAGATTTCAAAGCTAGTGGGGCTGAACTCAGGAAGAAGGGAATAAATAGGATAGGAAATGTGTTTGTGCCAAACGACAGATACATTAAATTTGAAAAAATGATGCATCCATTCTTGGCTGAGCTCCTCGAGGAGCAAAGAAAAACCGGTCATGCGCATACTCCTTCAGAATTCATTTATAGGCTTGGCATGAAGGTGGAAGACAAGAGATCAATCTATTACTGGGCTTCAAGAAACAACATCCCAGTATTCTGCCCGGCATTGACAGACGGATCGATAGGCGACATGATTTACTTCTTCAGGGAGAGCGACAAGAAAAACGCAGACCTAAAAATTGATATCGCCTCAGACATGAACAAATTAGTTAACATGGTTCTTGATGCAAGAAAAACAGGAGTTATTGTGCTTGGAGGGGGAATAATAAAGCATCATATAATGAATGCCAACCTATACAGGAACGGGGCTGAATACACCATCTACATTAATACAGAAATTGAGGAAGGAGGATCGGACAGTGGCGCAAGGCCTGATGAAGCTGTTTCTTGGGGAAAGCTAAAACCCGGGGCAAAATCGGTAAAAGTATTTTGCGATGCAACGATTGCATTTCCAATCATTGTTGCCGCTGCATTTAAATCAGAGAAATAAATAGCCGAATACGCTAAACTTTTTAAACTAAACCATACAAACTAAATTATGGCAAATAAGAGGGTAAATTCTATACTGCCAAAGGTCAATTTCATGGGCATTGATCTTACTTATGAAGATTCAAGGGCAGTGATACTACCCGCTCCGTTTGCCTCGACATCTATTTCTGAACAGACATTGCTTGGGCCTTCCGAGATACTTGAGAACTGGAATATGGAGGATTACGACCTTCAGCTCAACTATTCTCCCTGTGCGGCAAAAATATATCCACTTCCAGAAAGGATGTATGCCGGAGAGCAGGGTTTGAATTCTATTTATCAGACAACGAAAAAAATTTTAGACGATGAAAAATTCCCGCTTGTGCTGGGCGGAGATCAATCGATCTCGCTCGCTACAGTAAAAGCGGCAGCTGAAAAAATGAGAGAAATGAAAGAAAAATTCAGTGTTTTGATAATCGATGCGCATGCTGACATGAAAGACGAATTCGAAGGAAAAAAATATTCTAATCTATCAGTTACTAAAAGACTGATAGAAGAAAAGATTAATGTTAGTCTGCTTGGTACAAGAAGCATCGGAAGTGAGGAATTGGATGAGGCTGAAAAAATAAATGCCTACTGTAGAATAAGCACTCAAAAAGAGCTTAATGATTTTTTGAAGGAAGTTGAGGACAATGTGTACATCAGTATAGATGTTGACGCATTCGATCCTACTTTAATGCCTGCGACTCCGATGCCTGAACCATGGGGTTTAAGCTGGGATGAAGTGGTAACACCGCTTATGAAGATCGGAGAAAAAAGAAATATAATCGGATGCGATATAACCGAGCATGCTCCAATAGGCGGGTTCAAAATGCCTTCAATAATATGCGCGCAGCTTGCATACAAGATAATAGGAATAAGGTTTAAACAGCAGGCGGAAGAAGAAAAATGGGAGGAATGTTATGAAGCTAAATAATGGTTTAACAGGTATTAAGATGAAAAAGAACAACATTGTTTTTGTCGTATTCGTTTTATTCGCATTAATCTTTTTATATGGATGCATTGAAAAGAGCGTAGAAACCGGACCCGTTATAAAGAAGAATGAAACCCATAATCAAACCGGCCAGGATGTGAACGCAAGCAATCAAACAAACCAGACACTTCCTACAAGATGCGAGGACTTGCTGATTGGAAAGGAGAGATGCATAATTGAAAGAGCGTACAACAACATGAACATTGATGACTGTGAATTGCTATTGTCTACATCGCCTGAAAGCAAATCATATTATGTCGAATGCGTTTCTAAGCTTTCATCTTACAACTATAGCTATTGCTCAAAACTTGATTCATTAGATGCCGACATGTGCTATAAAAATGCCTCGTCAAAATTCGGAGATTCGGCGTGCAACATGATAAACAATCTGAGCATAAGAAGAGACTGCCTGCTTAGGGACTACGCAGAGGAATGCAAGCAGATAAACGACACGTACAAACTAAACATCTGCAACTCGGTGGCAAAAAGAAATTCATCCTACTGCGAAAAGATGCCGTCACAACTTCAAAAAGATGAGTGCTATATGAATTACTCAATCACGCTTTCGGAAAACAAATGCCCGCAAATATCAAGCGTTGGAATCAAGACAGCGTGCGAAAGCATACTGGCAAAAAATGTACAGTGTGGAGGGCTTGAGAATGTTCAGGTTAAAGATTATTGCTACCAATACTATGCGATGTACTCATCCTCCTGCTCATGGTGCGGCGTTATACAGACAGCAACGTACAAGGACGACTGTTACCAAAAATGCACCGCGAAAGTAGGGGAAATGAACTTCTGTAGGGAGATATCTACAGAGCAAAAAAGAGACTCTTGCTATTGGGACTATGCGATGACGAATCTGGATGTGGCTGCTTGCAACGAAATAAAGACAATAATGCTTAAGAAAACGTGCGTTCAGAACGTAGCAAAGCTTAACGCGATGCCGTCTGAATGCGAAATACTGCTCAACACTACAAGCCTGACAAGAAAGGATGTGTCCGACTGTTACATTCAAGTGATTGCGGGAAGCCAAGTCTCATTTGAAAATTGCATAAAGATGAACGACGGATATTATAAAGATCTGTGCATTAACATGGCAATAAAACGAGAAAGATTGGCTACCGACTACTGCGCATATATTCTTGACGAAGCGTTGAAAAATGAATGCATGAAGCAATAACGATAAACAGGCTGATTAGAATATTGGAAAAATAAGGAAAATAGAATGCATACAAAAGAAATAAAATAAGGCGAAGAATCGTTATTCTGGCTCTTCATCCGATTCTTCAGATTCCATTTTTTGCGCTTCTTTTTCAGACTCTTCTACTTCCTTCTTCTCCTCAGATGTCAAAGAGGTAAGCTCGAAATCTTCCGGCTTGTATTTGAATTCTGAATCGTCCTTAATCAATCCCTTTGCCTTCATAAGCTCTTTGGACAGTAAATAAAATACGAACGGAACTGACTTTTTACCCTTATTGTTGCATGGGATGAAGAAATCGAGATTCTTTATTGAGTTGTCGGTGTCTGCCAATCCAACATTCAGCGCTCCGCTGAAAGTTCCTTCGATAAGTGCCTGCTTCTCGACTCTAGGATCGCAGACGAATATTATTTGCGGCTCGAAAAACTTTTCATTTGATGGATTAGTGAATGTTCCAGGTATAAATCTTCCAAGGAATGGTTTTGCCCCGAATATTTCTGCAAACTTCTTTGCAGCGGGGACAGCGTAAACACGGGAAGCTACCACTGCTACCTTTGACATGTCGTACTTGGCAAGAATCTTTGCCATCTCTTTTATCCTGTTGTCTATCATCTCAACATTAAGCATCACAAGCTTGTCCTTTCTAAACTTATAAACAAATTTTTTCATCCATTTGCTGGATACTCTTGTGCCGATGTGAACCCCGGCCTCGAGATATTGTTCGTGAGGATTTTCATTTTCAACCATTTAATCAACCTTCTAACATAATTTAAATTTATTAACGCAAATTCATGTGTTTGAGATTATGGGGCCGCCGAGATTTGTTCAATCTCCAGGCATGAATGCCTGGGGTTTCTTGAACTCGGGTCGCCACCACCCCAAGGTGGAAGCCTAACCAGGCTAGCAGACAGCCCCGCTCTCAAGCGACCATTAAACTATTGAATCTGAATGCCAAATTCAGATACCGTCAACCTAATGACCCTTGTAGTGAATAACTTCATCGGTCAAATCAACATAAGATATGAACATTCTTCTGCAGCAGTATTTCTTGACTCCAAGTTCATCCAGCACTGCCGCTGCATCCTTTCCTTGGGATGTTTTTTCTTTATAGCTCTCAAACAGATGGCCTATCGGTTTTCCGCATGAGAAACATCTTATCGGTGGCAACATTTGATTACCTCTTCTATTCTTTTGAATTATCTTGGAACATCTCCTTATTTCTAACGATATGGTTCGCGAAATCAGTTACTAAATTTTTACTTGCATCGTCATGCAGCAAGAGCTGTATGTCCACTGCATTCGCAATGTTTAATCTTGGTTTATTCAGCACGTTTTTAATCTTGCTTATAACCTCGTTAAGGCTTATTAGGTCATTGACCCTAATATAAACTTCATTGCTCGGCTCGTATACAGATTCTATTTTTTTGACCTTTATAGAATCTATTTTAGATTCGAGAAGAATTTCGAAATTTCCAAAGCTTGTAGATGTAAATATCCTCATTTCACTCCAGTGCTTCTTAGTGCTTTCTGCAAGTGAAAAGATTGGATTGTTCGATTTATCTTTGGTTTTTTGAATTGACATAAGTACACCGTAAGATACGTTTATCTGTAAGACTTCTGGAATCTTGCTCTTGCTTTTCTTCCCTTGAATTTCTTTGGCTCAACTTGCCTTACGTCGTCTACCAGCATAAATCTGTCATATGCCAGCATTTCTTTCTTAAGCTGTGAATCCTTCGTGTATGCTACAAGAGCCTTTGCGATTGCTGCCCTTGCCGCCTGAGCCTGGCCCATTTGCCCCCCTCCGCGCACGTCAACATCGATGTCGACTTGGGAGACGTAATCGTTTGCAATCTTTAGAGGCTCTGCGATTAGAGTCTTAATGTAAGGATTGTCCAATGCATTAAGACTCATCTTGTTTATCTTGATAACGCCCTTTCCGGGCTTGATGGAAGATCTTGCAATGGCCATCTTTCTTCTTGCTGAAACAACAATCTGCTTCTTTGAGGCTCTTCTTTTTGGCTTTGCCTCTTCTTTTTGCCCTGCAATTTCTTCCAATTTCTCGACCTTTTCAGAAGATTCAACATCCGTTATATCAGCTGCTTCCGCAGTTTTAGTAGTTTTACGCTTTGCCATACCAACCCAACTCTCTTGATAACTCATTTATAGAAATATAATTCTTTGGAACCCCCTTCTTTACCTCGACAGACTCGCCAAGCTTTGATGCGAATTCATTGGGAACGCCCATGAAAACCTTTATTCTTCTAAATGCCTGCCTGCCTGTTGCCTTGTCGTATGGGAGCATTCCTCTGATTATCCTCCTTACCAGCATGTCTGGCCTTCTTGGCCATTTTGGAGACTTTTCAGGATCTGCCTTATTCTTCAGGCTTCTCCTTACTTTATACTTTTCTACGATCTGTTTTGGATTTCCAGATATGATTATCTTCTCAGCATTTAAAACAATTACCTGCTCCCCTTTAAGCGCAGATTTTGCTGCTATTGCAGCCATTCTTCCAAGGATCGCTCCTTCGCCGTTAATTATCATATACAACACCTGATAGAATTACTTTATCAATATGACGTCCTTCGCCCCTCTTTTAACAAGCCAGTCGAAATCGTGGATCTGGCCGCCGTTTGCTTGAATTTTCTTTGCTGCCACTTCGCTGAAAGATAGCGCAACCACGTCCACTTTGTGCTTTAATTCGCCGCTGGCAAGAACCTTGCCAGGTATTACGACAACTGCATTCGGTTTGGAATATTGGGATATCTTGCTGAGGTTTACGCATATCTGCTGTCTTCTTGGCATTTTTAATTTATTTGCAAGAAGCTTGAATAATTTTCCCTTTCCTTTTGAAAGAGTCTTTATTGCTTCTATTGTTTCGATTTTTTCCGGTCCTTTTACCATAATCAACACCTAATCAATACCAATTCATTAATATATAAACATCATGCAGGGGGTGGGATTTTCAGAAACCTTTGAAGCTTCATCAGCATGTTCTTTCCGATGAAACTCTTTATTTAAGAGTTTCTTTTGAACCCACGCAGCCACTACGGCACCAACCCCTCAAGCTGGCGCATTTGACCTGGCTCTGCCACCCCTGCAGATTAATATCATTCAGAGGTTATCGGCTCGATCTCATTCCTCCAAAGAAGATTCCACCTTTTCTGCGGATTCTTTTATCTTTGCAAGCGCCTTCTTGAGAATTTCATCGGCCCTCATCTGGCCATATGACTCTATTTTGAATTTGAATTGATCCCCGCTTATTTCATAAGATATCATGCCAGGTTGGTGCCTTGCATGTACTTTTCCTGGCGCAAGGACTGCCTTGCATTCCATTCTTATGTTCTGTTCATCAAGCAATTTTATGATCGGCATTTTTGGGTGCAAAGGCATAATATTTTTGTCTGTTGATTTTAGGCTTTCTGCATATATGACTCCCGGTCCAGATGCATCCAGCATTAACGTAACTTCCTCTCCTTCTTTTGCCTTTGAGGGAGTTGAAAGAGGAATCAAACCAAGTCTGTGTGTAATATATTCGTCAAAAAAAGACGAATTGTTTTCGTATATCGCAACCTCGGAAATTGCAAACACAGGCACTGAATTGATTGCGTATCTTCTTATTAAATTTGCAAAAGGAACTGACGCTCCAGTAAGTGTGAATGTCATTTCCTCTGCATTGTTTGATTCGATAGATATCTTCATCCAATCCCCTTAAACTTAAATTTACAGCGATTACACTCTTCTTCCTCTCCTTCCGCCTGGCCTCTTTGTTGTGTCAGTTGGAACGGGAGTGACGTCCTCTATTCTCTCTATTCTTAGTCCGGAACGTGCAAGCGCTCTGACCACTGCCTGCGCTCCCGGACCTGGCGTCTTTTCGTTGTGTCCCCCTGGTGCTCTGATTTTGACTCTTATTCTAGTTATTCCTTTTCTTAAAGCTATTTCAGCTGCCTTTGCAGTTGCTCTCATTGCGGCGAAAGGAGAACCCTCCTCTCTGTCCGCATCCACCACCATTCCACCGCTTCCTCTCGCGATTATTTCTGCTCCTGTAAGATCTGTTATCGTGATTATTGTATTGTTTCTTGATGAGTAAACATGCGCAACTCCGACTTTTCCTTGTCCGGAAGGCAAAACTGACTTTGCTTTGAATCTGCCTCCTCCCCTTTGCCGTCTAAACCTGAATCCTTCTCCCTTTTCTTCCTTTTCTTCAGCCTTTTCAGACTTCTTTTCAGACTCTTCCAAGGATTTGACTTGCTCCTTTTCCTTCAATACTAATTTTTCTTTTGATTCCTCTGCCATAAATATCAACCCTATTCAATAGCATAATTATTCTGCTTCAGCCTCAGGTTTTTGTGATTTTATTTGTGCTTTTTCTGCCAAGTCCAATTTAATAGGCTTGTAATATCCCACCTTAGACTGCATTTCGACTGAAACTTGGTAACTTGGGGACCTTACTTTTCTTCCGTTAACTGCAATATATCCGTGCGTAATTAATTGTCTTGCCTGTCTCATTGACTTTGCAAGACCGTTTCTTACGACAATTGTTTGCAGTCTTCTTTCAAGAATGTCTCTCGTTGTAAGCGAAAGAATGTCATCTGGAACTGCAGTCGGTTTGCAGTATCCCGCCTTTATAACTCTCTGCAAGAGTTCCTGCTTTGCTTGGTTCCCGGCCTCGCCTAAAGCAAGCAATTCTTTGTATTCGTTTCTTATTTTTCTCAATAAAGACTTTGCGACCCATGTTTCCCTTATGTTTTTCAATCCATATTCCTCTACCATGGATCCCTCTTCTTCTATTCTCGCTGCATCCCATAACTGCTGCGGGACTTCATATTTTTTTCTTAACTTTCTTGGATCTCCCATAAACATCACTCTATCGATTTCCAATTATGAATGCGATTACTTCTTTGCTTGTGCTTGTTGCTTGGATTCTGCAGGCTTAGCTGCAGCACCTGGCGCAGTCTTTGATTTTATAACTCCCATTGTAAGACCCTTTCTTCCGGATGTTCTCGTTCCCTGTCCTCTTACCTTTTGCCCGTACGCATGCCTATATCCTCTCCAAGTATATAGGGTTTTGTGTCTTTCTACATCGCTCCTTGTAGCGAAAGCAACGTCTGGACCTGCGACATGCGTATCTCTGCCGGTTTCGAGATCTTTTCTCCTGTTAAAAAGATAAGAAGGAATCCCGTATTTGCTTGGATTTTTTATCATTTCTTCGATTTTTTCAACCTGCTCTTCGCTGAGCCTTCCGATCTGAACGTCTTTTTCGATTTTCATCTCTTTAGAGATCACGTTTGCAAATGTCTTTGACAAATTATATCCCACTCCCTTCACTTGCCTGAGTGCATTGCTAAGCTTCACATTTCCCTTAACGTCTGTTCCCAGGATATGCACAATGCCTCTAAAATCATCCGATTCCTTCGGAACTGATTTTGGATTTTGAATGTTATCTTTTGCCATTTTATTCACTCTTTATACGGATTGAATAATATACCGTTTAAACGCCTATGAAACATAAGCGAGTTAATATAAATACTGTAAGAAGAACTAGATGCCTGAATCTATTCGTAGGCATCCCCTGTACTTACATGTAAGTAGAAGTATAATATATTATCATGAACAACTTTTTAAATATTACTATCTAGGCATTCTAATTAAAAAATTGTTATCGAATAAAGCGCGGAGAGTGGGATTTGAACCCACAAGGCCCTTTCGGACCACAAGCTTTCCAGGCTTGCGCACTACCAGGTTATGCGATCTCCGCATAAAAATCGCTGCATGTATAAGCTTTATAATAATGCACGACAAAGTTTTTATACTTTGATGAGATGGATATGCGCTTTAAAGAAATTATAAAAACAGGAAAATGATTGCAAATTTATGGTGATTCTAAATGAATCTCACGCTTCTTCATCATCTAGAGACGGTGTCTCTGTTGATCCGATAAAAGATTTAAGATCGATATTCATCTGCTCTTCATCCGGCTCTTCTTTGCCCAATTCTAGATATGCAGAAAACCTCACCTTCCTTAATGCATTCATAATCGCTTTTCTATTCTCCATGATCTTCATGCCAAAAATGTTTATCTTCCATGCGATTGAATTGATGGTATCGTCGTCTATAGTAAAATCCTTTTCAACAAATGACTTTGGCAATTGGCAGAATGTCAGCTTGTCTAGCGTGACGATCATTTCTATAGGCGGCAAGATATATCTAAATGAAGGATAGTTCTGGGCTAATTTTGAAAATCTTGGGCCATAATACTCATCCACTATACATTGAACAGTTTTGTTCATTTCAAAAGTTAACAATAAAGACCTAAGGTCTCCTTTCGATGGATAACGTATATAATATCTAAGATCTTCGCGTATATCTTTAAATGTGGGATGCGAATGTATTGAAATGAGAACTGGTAACTCGTCAATATCTTCTCCCTCAAGAGAAATAGAGTAATTTTTCGCGCTTTCGTCTCCGCTTAATTCATCCTGAAATATAGAATTTACTTCTCGATCGAATCTGACTTCATATCTTGCTCCTTCAACCACTCTGCTTATAAATATTTTTTCAGTCAATGGGTTGTATCTTACTGAAAATGCGGATTCTTCATTTTCGTTTTTCATTCTTCTAACAAGCGTCTCTACATTCTTTCTAAACCCTTTAGAAAGAAGTACATTTGAAAGCTCTTTCTCGTCAAACTCCTTTTTCAAAACCACTTTTTTATCAGATTTCATGATTTTTTTAGACTGTTCTAATATATAAACTTTTCGGTACAGTATCTTATGTAAAAGATAGACAGAATGATAAAATCTTGGCTTACAATTGACGGTCATCCTCTCTTATGCCATTTAGGATATGTTCCTCTCGGCATGATTATGCGGAGTGTTTTTGTGACCTGCTTCCTTTCCAATGTCATCAGATCTTCGGATGAGTATAGTGAGGATGCAAATCCGATTAGCTCGTCTTTGAGCGTCATAAGTGCGACTGTTTCGCCTTCCTTTATTCCGTGGTTGAATGCAGCGATCCCCGGTTCCATGAGCTGGGCGCCTGAGCAAATCGAATCTACTGCAGTGTCCACAATCCAAATGAATTTGATTCCGAAACCGTCCAGGGCATCCTCAATCGGATAAACGAAATTTCTTAGCAGCCTGTCGTCGTTTTCGTTTTTGAATAGCCAGACTGCCTCAGCGAGCTCATGAAGAGTGACTGAATCTCTTTCTTTTATTTCCATAACCGCAGTCCTTCTCAAGTCAGCCATGTTTGCCCCGACACCCAAATCCTTACCGATATCATGAACGAGCTTTCGTATATATGTTCCTGCTTCTACTTTGGCACGGAACAAAACGCTCCTTCCGTCAATTTCTAGAACCTCAAGTTCGTGTATTGTCCTCTTTCTCGGCTTTCTTGCAACCGCAGACTTGACCGGTGGAAGTTGGATCAGCTCTCCTTTGAACTTTTCAAATGCATCCCTTACCTTCCTTTCCTCGACCTGCTTATGCAGCAGCATGACTCCAACGTATTCCTTTTCTTTGTTTAAATAGGACGCTGCGTATACTGAAGAGCCTAAAAGAACAGGAAGAACCCCGGAAACCTCGGGATCTAAAGTTCCAGTATGTCCTGCTTTTCTTGCCCCTAGAATCTTTTTTGCATAAGCAACCGTCTGATGGCTTGTCGGTCCTTTTGGCTTATCTAGATTGATAAAACCTGTATTAAGCAGCTGCTCTATTGTCCTCTTTCTTGGAGGAATCCCGTACGAAGGATTCGCCTTAACATCGCGTTTTATATAAACCAGCTCATCCATATTGGCACCGATAAATGCCTACAAAAATAGAAAAAATAAAAATCACTCGCTAAGAGCTGCTCTAATTTCCTCCTCTGATTTTGGATTTACTTTCTTGCCCAGAGGGGAAAGATGCAGTATGTTGGCCTTTCTCGCTTGCTTTCGCTTTTTGGATACTATTTCGACAAATTGATTATCTAATACATTGATGACTACGCATCTCTCTCCGGCATCCCTTCCGGTCTTTTTAACGCAAACCATTCCTTCTTCTATCATGATATCACCTTATAAGATATAATTCAATTAGCATTTTACTCTTTATATGATTTTTCAATCACTGCATTGTATACTAAAGTTGTGATCGCAAGACCTATTAACGAACCGAGCAAGGTGGCTGTTGCAAATCCGATTATCTCAACTATATTTGAGAACATAAGAGGCAACATTACAACTGTTAAAACTCCAACATCTCTGCTAATTATATATTTCGCCTTGTCAAGTCTTCGCTTTGCTTCGTCCCTCCCCCCTGCGCTTCTGCCAAGTATTTCGTCTGTTATAACTATCTGATAGTCTACCGAAGTACCGAGAGTGCCGAATAATCCCGCAATCGTAGACAAGTCAAGCGTGCCGAAAACCGCCATAAATGAAATCAGTATAATCATCTGGGTGGTCGCAACGAAAATAAGTGGGAATATGTGCTCTGGATGCCTGTACCTAAATGCTATAAACAGCAACACAATCACCCCAGCCACGACCATGCCCAATATACTATAGTTAAGAAATTCGTTACCCAATGATGGTGGAACATATATTATGCTTCCAAGTTCGATTGCAACTGGGAGGGCTCCTCCGCTGAGAATGCTTTTTATCCTCTTGACTTCTGCCAATGCATGCTCTTGTCGTTCCTGATAAGTGTTTCCTTTTGCATTTCCTTCGATGCTAAACTGCTGCGAAGCCTGGCCTGTTGTTAAGGATGGGCTTAGTGTTGGAGCTGAAAGCAAACCTATCGCACTCCATTGGTTTATGGTTATTCCCTCTATTCCCATGTCTATAACTTCTGGTGCCATTTCGCTAATCGGCTTCTTTATTACTTTTATTCCGCTGCTGTTTAGCCTTAAAATTAATTCGTTCTCTTCTTCAGATACGATAACTTTTGATTTGTTCTGCAAAAGTACGGCTGAAACCTGGGCATCCAGATCTTCGTGCGGATCGATAAAAATAACAACATTGTTTCCGTAAGATGCAACCACTGAAAGCTGTTCCTTAACATCTGAAAGCGAAGTTGTTATATTTTCCAAATAAATGTCTCGCATTATAATTACAGACTCCTCTGCTTTATCTAGGAAAAGATAAACGGGATAATTTGCTTTTCCATAGGCTGCATTCGCAAACTTCTTTGCGCCTTCCTGATTTACAACAAATCCGACGCCCCAGCGAATGTGGCTTCCGTTTGCTGAGGTCATATCTCTTATGCTTCCACTTACGATATTTTCTCCGGTAATTGCTGTTACTCCGTCTATTATGGCTTCAAACTTACCTTCTGAACTTAGTATGTCTTTTACCTGTTGTATGTATGCCTGATCAGAAGAGGCCGGGAGCTCAACATATACTTGTTGGTCCCCTACTGAACGGACAACAACTTGACTAAGGCCGAACTTGCTCACCCTAAGTTTGATTGTATTGACAATCTCATCCATGGTTGCCTTTGAAACTGGCTTTTCCAGGGTTATTGGTATCCTTGTTCCTCCAGTAAACTCTAATCCATAGCTGGCGCCTTTGAAGTAGAGAAGCAAAAGCATTGCTACTGCTACAAACATTACCAGTATTACTCGCTTATCTCTTAACCATGCGAATGAGGTTTCCATATTTGCCCTCCAAATACCAAAGCACTAGGACTGAATTAAGGCACCAAGTTGCAATCAAATCTCCAATTAAGCCTGCGACTGCGACTGCACCTATTTGATAGTAAGTTGGAATGTGCGTATACATTCCTAAAAACATGAGTATTGCAAATGCGACTATGACTGTCGTTGTCATGGCAAATCCTGTTCTGAAAGCATCATATGCCCTTTCCCTTGGAGTTCCCTCTTTCCTCTTAACGGTCTTTATTGTAAGCATCATGTCAGTATCGAGTGAAAGGGCTGCCAGGGTCATGAGAGTGACGAAGGAAGCGAGCGTTAAAGGAATTCCGAAGAACGCCATTGCTCCCAAAGCCATTATGATGTCTGAAGTAGCTCCGACAATAACTGCAAACGAAGGAACAAAATTTCTGAATATTAGGAACACGACTACGATCGCCAGGATGGCTGAAATGAGGGCTATGTTCAATACTTTGTTCACAAACAACCTGCTTAAGGCAGGACTCACTTCCTCGAGTTTCATATCGGAGTTGGGCAAAGATGCTGAAAGCAAAGAAATAAGTCTCTCTTTATAGGCGACCTTCGCTTCCGAGAAAACCGAATTCGACGCTTTCATTATTTTGCTTATTTCATTTCCCTGTTCCTCCTGTGTAGTTGCTTTTTTGCCGATCATTTCCTCTGAAATTTTGAATATCTCTGATTGAAGCTGCCTTGCCCTTGTTGAAAGCGATGAAAGCTTAGCCTCGTCGCTTGAAATCTGTGAAGAAAGATTTTTACCGGTTGCTTGCTGTTCAGACCTCAGCCTTGCGAGTTCGCTTTCAATGTCGCTCGCCTGCTTTGAAATCGACTCCATTTCTGCAAGTTTCTCATCGACATCTAAAATCCTTCGGTCCGTAGAAATTTCGATTTCGGCGACATTTGCATTAGGGGTTTGAAACGTTCTTACTTCTGCATCGCTGATTCCGCTTTGCGAAAGCAAACTTTTTATCTGCTGCGCGTTTATCTGGTCTTGGGTCTGAATTGTAATCAGCATGCCTCCCTGAAGCTCGATGCCGTATTTTAAGTTTGGAATCATGAATAGACTTAAAACTATAAGTATAAGCGGGAAAATTATGAGCAAGCTGTAATTTCCTTCGTATATGTTTGGAAGCTTCAAATAAACACCCTTCTTATCTATTATCAAAGAAACCGTTACTGTATTGTGCTAAATTGCCTTAACAATATTTTAGCAATATATATTTGTATAAAAACATTTAAAATACATTTATTTTTGAAAGTAATGGCCTATAACTTTAAAGAACTTAAAGGCAAACAAATCACAAGAAAGAAGGTTCCTTTAAATTTATATTTTTTTAGAATTGATTTAAATTATGCAAATCATACCTAGAGAGTACCAAGAGCAAATAGCAAAAAGCGCAGTACAGAAGAAAAACACTCTCATAGTGCTCCCGACAGGTACGGGTAAGACGGTAATCGGTGCACTTATAATCGAACATTTCCTGAAGAAAAAACAGAAGTGTTTATTTCTTGCGCCTACAAAACCTCTTGTCAATCAGCACGAAAAGAAGTTGAACGAATTCTTTTATGGCTCGGGTTATAAGATTGCACAAATAACAGGGCAAAGCAAAAGAGAAGAAAGGCTAAAGGCGTATTGTGAAAGCGACGTGATAGTTGCAACCCCTCAAACGGTGAAAAACGATATCGAAAAGACAGCGAGCGAAAATGATCCGGGAGGCATCCTCTACCTGTTTTCTTGTCTTATTATAGACGAATGCCACAGGTCTGTTGGAAACTATGCGTATACTTACGTTGCAAATGCATTCGTTGAACAGGGAGAGAGCGAAAAAAAGGCGCTTATGAAAACCGAAAAAACGATAATAGGGCTGACGGCTTCCCCAGGCGGAAAAAGCGAAAGAATAAAAGAAATAATGGAAGCGCTTAAAATAGAAAATGTAGAAATAAGAACTGAACAAGATCCAGACCTCCAAAAATACATACCTAAAACAGAAGTTAAATGGGTAGAGGTAGAGCTTCCAGAAGAAATAAAAGATGCCGTTTCTCTTCTTAATGAGCTTATGGATGAAAAAGCAAAAACACTGAATGAACTTAATGTCACCGTATCGAGAAGAATGCCCCGCGGAAGACTTTCGCAGATATATAGAAACTTGGTTGAAAACAGATACATGGCCGCATTGGGTCATTTTGCGATTTTCTATAATGCTTTCCATGGAGTGGAACTTCTTGAAAGCGAGAGCCCTATGGCTTATATTAAATTTTTGGAAAGATTGAAGGAAAGAAAGAACAGAATAGATTGGAGATTCAACCAGGCTGCAAATAAAGTTAAGGATATAGAGCATCCCAAGATAACAAAGCTGATAGAGTTGGCAAGGGAGAGGGAAGGGAAAAAAATAATCATATTCGCGCAATATAGAGACCAAGTTCACCACATAGTGCAGAAGCTTAATGAAAATGGAATAAGCGCAAAAGAGTTCCTCGGCAAGGGAAAGGAAGGCAGCGCCGGACATAAAAGACAAAAGGAAACAATAGCAGAATTTGCAGAAGGAAAGATTCAAGTGTTGGTGGCTTCATCTATAGGAGAGGAGGGAATAGACATCCCGTCGGCAGATACCGCAATATTTTACGAGCCGGTTCCGAGCGAGATTAGGATGATTCAAAGAAGGGGGAGGGTCGGAAGAACAAGAGAAGGGGAAGTGATAATACTTGTTTCTAAAAACACAAGGGACGAGATATTCAAATATGTTTCTGCCGCAAAGGAAAGAAAGATGAAAAAAATGATCAAAGCGATGGCAAAAGAAAAAAAGGAAGCAACTAAAAAAAGCGACAGAAGCGAAATAAAAATTAAGAAAAAAAGCTCGGGGCATGGCAAAAAAGAAGAAACTATACAACAGAGGATAGTTGACTATTTCAAATTTTAACAACTTAGGGAAACGCCAAAAACAAAAGATTTATATTTGTAATTGATGTTCTAAAAGCATGTCTCACTATATTGATAGATTTTCAGATGAAAACTTTGAAGAATCGGAATCGCTTGAGATCTTGAAAAAGAAAATTAAAACCAGATCAATGTATAACTCAATGCTTTTAGACGAAACAATCATGAGAATTAAAAAAAACAGCGCCTATTCTAGCGAAGCAGAGCTGATTCCGCTAATAAAGCTTGCGTGTGAATTCGATAAAGCGGAAACGGCGCTAAGCTTGCTACATAATTGTCATGTTATTAGAATTAACAATGGCTATACGTCCGATACAAAAAGACTTGCTTCACTCATTGGAAAAATTCTAGGCGGATCAAAATCCATAAAGGGATTGGAAAAGGCAGTGCAAATATTATCGGCAAAGGAAAGATATAATATAACAACCGAAGAGATGGAAGAGATTCAAAAAGAAATGAAAAGGAAGGAAAAGCCAGCTACGGAGAGCAAAAAAGCAAAAAAAGATGATGAGACAAAAGAGAGGGAACTGCCTTCTACCGATGAGCTGAAAAAAATCGAAAAAGAGTATAAGCGGCTCTTCAACAATAGATCTAAACTCGAAAACGAGATGCAAGAAGACACTGATGTTCAAGATTTTTAAGCTAAACATCCGGCGGCAGCTGAAAACAGGTTTCTAACTTTAATTATTTTCTCCTATTTCTCTTAGCCCATCTCTCATCGTTTTCGGATTCTATCTGTATGCTTACTGTCTCATCGCCAAACTTGTATATTTCCCACTCTACTTTTCCAGTCTCGAAATCGCTTACTTGAACTACCGGTCTGGCGAGATCACGGTCTCTCATCCCGTAAGGAATTTTTACTTTCATCTTCAATTCAAGGACTTTCTTTATCTTTCCTTCCTTTATAAAGATCACAGTATCAACTATTTGAGGTATCATTCCCAGGTCGACTCTTCCAATGAATCTTTGAATCGCCTCGATTGGGCGTGTCGCATGCACGACACCCACCATCCCTATTCCCGAAAGCCTCAAATCTGAGAATACCTTAAAGTCGGTTGTTTTTCTCATTTCATCGTAAATGCTGTAATCTGGCCTGACCAAAAGCAGAATGTCGCCTGTTTTTTCAAAGCTGCCATCTAGTGCCGCATATTGAGTTACTTCTTCGGGCACCTGGAGATCTCTGGGAGATTCAAGGGTTTTGACTATCTTCTTATTTTTCATGTACATCTCTGCAAGCGCAGCTGCAAACGTGGATTTTCCGCTTCCAGGAGAACCGCATATTATTATTCCTTCAGCCCTTTCAATCAATCTCTGCTTCAATCTGTTTGACAAAGCATAGTCATCAAATGAGGCTTTCATTATTGGCCTTACGATCGTTATCTCCAGTCCGTCGGAAAAAGGCTGCCTTGCGATCGCAATCCTAAATTCTCTTAGCTGGATCACCGCAGCGCCTTTTGCATCCAATTCGAAATATGATTTGCTGTCTGCCCTAGCAGTATCTATAATCTCTTTGATCATAAGCTCAA
Source organism: Microcaldota archaeon (assembly GCA_026413625.1). Taxonomy (GTDB): domain Archaea; phylum Micrarchaeota; class Micrarchaeia; order CABMEP01; family CABMEP01; genus DTQF01. The sequence goes on along the minus strand of JAOAKO010000001.1, from coordinate 13,388 downwards.
GCTCTTCCTTTGTCGTCGGGTCCTTTCTTGCAGGAACCAATTGAATATTTCCTGGTTTTCCTCTTTTTGCAAGTGGAACCGTATCTTCTTTAAAGTGCAAGGAAACAGTATCCGAGGTAAGATACTGCTTGAATGATAGTTCTCTTAGATACTTTCTTGGCTCGAGATAAATTACATCTATTCCTTCCGCTCTCGCCACCTCTGATTGCACTTTGTCTGAAGTGATGAGCATTGCGTTAAGTTGTTTTGCAAGCTCTCTTATTGCAGCGTCCACTTCTCCAAGCTTAGCTGCCTTTACCATTAACTCCGTACTTCTTTCCCCTCCAAACTCAAGCTCTATTTTTCCTGTCTGCGAGATTTCCCTAAGCAGCTTTATTTCGGCAAGACCGCTAAATCCGATTTCTTTGCCTGAATTTGCCTGATGCTCAAGCTCTCCGACAGACGCCTTGTGAATTGTTATTTTAATCTGCTGAAGATCTTGCTCTTTTAGAATTTCGCTCAATCTTCCATCTATCAGCACAGAAGTGTCTGGAACTATCGACCTCTTACCTTTAAGATCAAATTTGTCTTCCTTGATGGACGACCTCGGATTTCTAAATTTGGCTTCTCTTACTTCTTTGTTTTCGTTTGTTTGTTTGATTTCTTCTGACATTTTTTCACCTTTCATAAATGTGCTTTAACCAATAACGATTAAATGTAATGTTTTAGTTTCTTGCACATAGACGTACCAAATATATTTTAAAACAAGACCTTAAGATTGGCACGTTAAAACAATCTTAAAAAAGTCTTTGAAATATCTGTAATTAATATACGGACTCTTTATTTATAAATGTTTGCCTGATCAATTTATCCCAGCATTCTTTTTGATGAAATTTGCGATTTCATCAATCTTTATCCTTACTTGTTTCGCTGTGTTTCTATCTCTTACAGTTACTGTGTTATCTTTCAGCGTATCATAATCGATCGTAACTGCCCATTTCATGCCAATCTCGTCTGCTCTTGCGTATCTTTTTCCTATGCTGCCTGATTCGTCATATAAAACAGACAGCCCTTTGTCTCGCAAACCGTCTGCTATCGCCTGTGCCTTTTCTGCAAGGCCGTCCTTTTTCATTAATGGAAACACTGCAACATCGTACGGCGATAGCTCGGGTGGCAAGTCAAACCACTCCCAATCATGAATTTCATCTTTCTCTCTATATGAGTGCTCAAGAATGGCCCACATCAAACGCTCCACACCTAATGAGGGTTCAACTACGTGTGGGATAATCTTCCTTCCATCTGGAAGTGTAACGGATAAATCTTTACCTGAAAGGTGGGAATGAGACTTAAGATCATAATCTGTTCTGTATGCAATTCCGGCAACTTCAATATGCCCGTATGAGGTCTCAACCTCTGGATCAAAATTTCCCCCCGAGTAGTGCGGAACCTCATCCATAAAAAGATGGCGGAACCTGATCTTTCCTTTGGGTATGCCGCATCTCGAATAAAATTCGGAAGCAAGCCCTAGGAAAAATGCCATCGGCTCGTTTGGGGCTATTTTTCTGTCTATAAGTTCCCTGACTGTCAGGTAAGAAATTTCTGGTTCTGTTCCGCTTTTTCTTGCATTTTCCTGACTTTCTCTTGTTAGAACTGGAACTGTTTTGTCTAATATTTTTTCTAATCCCTTAACCGAAGGATTTGATGGGTCAAAGAAGTATTCCAATTCCATCTGTGTAAATTCACGGAGCCTTACGAATCCCTGTCTTGGGGAAATTTCATTTCTGAATGACTTTCCTGCTTGACCTATTGCAAGAGGAAGCTTGCCGTACACTCTAAACAAGCGAGGAAACGCCAAATATATTCCCTGCGCAGTTTCTGGTCTTAGATACCCCCGCGTTCCCTCTACTGGACCGATATTTGTTTTGAACATTAGATTGAAAAATTCGACATCTGAAAAACCTTTCTTTCCGCACGTCGGGCATTTGATGTCGGCCACCTTTAAAATTTGATTTATCTCATCTATTGTTTTTCCTTCCACATTCACGTTATTTTCCTGCAACAGATGGTCTGCCCTAAACTTATTTCCGCACAACTTGCATGTGGTTACTGGATCGCTGAAATGATCGATATGGCCTGATGCCTTCAAAACAGGTTCTGGCAGAATCAAGGAAGTTTCAATCTCAAGAAATCCATATCTTTCTATGAATATCGATCTCCACAGCTGAATTATCTTGTGCTTAAGCGCCCTGCCGACTGGCCCTAAATCATAAATACCCCCTACAGGCGAGTATATCTCTGCTGCTGGAAAGAAAATCCCTCTTCTAAGTGCAATCTGTATGATTTTTTCTCTTACTTCAGTAGATGTCATTTTCCCACTCCAATTTGATATAGGATTTTTTAATCTATTGAACAGGCAAGTAAAATATATACTAAGTAAAAATTAATAAATTGCATCCTTAATATATAATTGACAGCGAACATAAATCAATTAAAGGTTGATACTATGGATAAACGAAGAATGAGAATTCTGGAAGAGATGAAAGCTAAGATCAAAAAATCATATTTATCGAAAGACAATCTTCTTGTCTTTACTGACAATGCAATCGCTGATTTAGAAAAACAAATCAATCTGCTTTTTGAGAGACTTACCGAATGGTACGGAGCATATTTTCCTGAATTAAAGATGGAAGACAGAGTCAAATACGCAAATCTTGTTTTGCAAATAGACAAAAACAACATGGCAGCGACTAAAAAAGCTATACAGAGCATAGCCGGAGACAAGGCGAATTCGATCATCAGTTCGCTTGAAAAAACAATGGGATCTGATCTTGAGGAAAAGGACCTAGATATGATAAAGCTTCTTGCGCAGCAAATAATTACTTTAGAGGAAGCAAAATCTCAGCTCCAGCAGTATGAAGAAAATCTTGCAAGAGAGATATGCCCGAATCTTGTTGAAGTTGGCGGGCCGAAAATCGCTTCGAAGCTTATTGCTCACGTAGGAAGCCTTGAGAAATTGGCCAAACTTCCTGCAAGCACAATACAGGTTCTAGGAGCCGAAAAGGCGTTATTCAAGCACCTAAGAAGAAAAACAAAGCCGCCAAAGCATGGGATTATATTCCAGCATACGCTTATTCACTCCGTCCCTAAAGACAAGAGAGGCAAGCTTGCGAGAGCTCTGGCGTCAAAATTGGCCATAGCTGCAAAGGTTGACGCTTATGGAAAAGGACATTTCATTGGAAAGGAGCTCAGGCAAGATTTCGAAAAAAGAGTAAATGAAATACTCAACGAAAAAAAATAGCAGACATGAGGCGATGAAACAAATAGTTAAAAAATAGACAAAAAGAAAAAAATTACTTTGTAAACACTTCCTTAAGCTCTATTTTTCTTATTTCGATTCTCTTTATTGGGGCTATTTTCTTTATAGCCGGTATCAAAGACTGGGCGTATTTCTTGAATAAAATCTCCCTTAGGAGATCGTCGCTGTTTGTCTTTGAAGCTTTTTCAGCCAAAAGAGCCCTTAAAGTTGTCCTTATTTTAGCCTCTGCGTCTCTTGCGATTTTTCCTCCTGTAAATACTATTGGTTTGATCCTCAGCTGTTGGCCGTCCATAGTCTTTACGTCTATTACATCGTCAATCAGGGTCTTTCTCCTTCTTATGAATGTTCTTATATAGCTTGGAAGCTGCTCGGAACCGATGAACTTGGTAGTGGCAGTCTTTCCTTTGACGTCCACTATCCTAAGCTTAACGTTCGTATATGCCTGAGAAAAGTCCCCTGTCAGCTCGTCAAGGCCAACTTTTACAACTCTGTCTTTGAGAATCTTCGGATCTGATGAGATTATCTCTCCCACTACCTTGGAATCGAAAATTTGCGGGGCTACTACTTCATACCATTGTTTTGTTTTCCAAGTATCAACTACTTTCTTTACCAAATAATCACCAATTAAAATCAATCATCCTATGACGAATGCAAATCACTTGAATTGAATCGCTGCGACTGCAGGATCGTATTTCCAATCTGCAGGAAGCACTTTCTTTCTTATGTAGTACTTGCCAAGCCTCCTGATCTTTGTCTCAATTGAATTTAGCTTGATTTTGTTATGCAGGTCTGATTTATTTCTCTCGAGATGTGCCCTGAGTCTTACGGCCTTTTTCATAAGATTTGCGAGATTCTCCGGAAACTCTTTCTTTCCCGCTACGGTTTCTATGATTTGAAGTATTGATTTGCCTGTAGCGTTTCTTACACTGCCAACTGCATATTGGTCTCTTAGTATGTGACCTATGACAGATGGTGCGTTTCCTGCCCTATAAAGATCTACGACGATCTTCTCAATCTCTTCCTTGCTCATTTCAGTCTGAAGGGAATTGCCTTTAAACTTTCTTGAGCCGGATTTTCCCTTTTTCTTTGTGTGTAGTCTCGACATAATATCCCACTTGATAGTGTCGTTGTTAAAACGACATAAATCAATGTTTTAATATAATCGTTTACATGGCATCAAATCCAAATCCTGCGATATGGATTGAATGTCATCAAAAAGCGATGATGATATATGATTATGGGATTAAAGTTTTTAAATATTCTTATAGGACCCATACGTATCCCCTGAGGTCATTTTGCTGCCTTGATCATCAATTCGCCGTAATCCAGTTTTTTGACTTTGTGCGCATGGATCATGTCTTGCTCAATTGACCTGAATTTAATGGGGACGACCAGCATCTCTAATTCATCCTTCAAAGATAAACCGCTGTCTTTCTTGGCCTTCCATATCTTGCTATTGATTTCCTCGAGCTCTGAAAATAGAAAATCAATAGGGATTGTTTCTCCTGGCTCAGGAAACTTTTCAGCATGGACGTTTTTGTTGTAAATGCTCAGATAGATCTTCCATGTTGCAAACGGTATTATCGGCGCAAGAAGCTTTAACAGATTAGACATTATCTCATGCAGGGTCCAAATTGCGGACGCTTGCTCTTCATCTGTAAACTTTCCTTCCGAATTATAAGCGCGGTTCTTCGACAATTCTATGTAATGGGATGCGAATGTTTCCCATATGAAGTTTCTTATCCTGATTGCAGGATTGTGGAAGTCATAGTTTTCAAACCGGATTCTTGAATCTTGAATGATCGAATAAAATTCATTAAGAATCGCCTGGTCTAGAGGACAAAGTTTTGATGGCTTATTGACTAACGGAAACATTGACACGTACTTTGCAATATTCCATAATTTGTTTAGTGTTTTTCCTGCCCCATGAATTCTTTCATTTGAGCATCTGAAATCTTGCTCAGTAATGTTTCCCTCGAATACGGCCCATAATCTAAATGGTTCCGCACCGAATTGCTCGAGTATCTTTTGCGGATCGATCACATTTCCAAGCGACTTTGACATCTTGTTTCCTTTTTCGTCAACGATGTGATAATTGATCCACACGTCCCTGAATATCTGCTGCTTTGTCAGAAGATAGCACTTTAGAACTGTGTAGTATAGCCATGTTCTTATTATTTCTTTTCCCTGCGGCCTGAGCGTACACTGCTTGTGCGCATTGAAAAATTCCGGATATCTTTCGTAACCCAGGATATACAAAGGTGTTATGGAAGAATCAAACCAAGTGTCAAAAACTCTTGTTTCTCCGATAAATTCTTTTGCGCCGCACTTAGGGCATTTCTCAATCGGCGGATTCTCCTTCCATGGCCTGTAATACCTTCCCTTTTTGGGAACGATCACTTCATTGCAGTTCTTGCAATACCACAATGGAACTTCGGTTGCATAATATCTCCTTCTGCTTATTGGCCAATCTATAACCAGGCTGTTTATCCAATCTACCAATATCTTTCTGCTTTCGTCAGAAAAGAAATTCAAATTCTCTGCGATTTCTAGCATTTTTTCCTTATGATCGAGCTGTTTGACATAAAACTCTTTCATCGGAATGAATTCTATCGGATCTTTAGACCTTTCGCATATCGGTGTCCTATGCATTATTTGTTTTTCAGCTCGTATTTTATTTTGCTCTTTCAGAACCGAAACGATCTTTTCTCTGCCTTTGATTACCGGAAGACCTGCAGCCGGACCTGCATTTTCATTAAGCCTGCCGTCCGGCCCTATTGAATATATCGGAGTAAGATTCATCTCCCTAAAGAATCTAATGTCTGCCAAATCTCCGAATGAGCACATCATAACCAGGCCTGACCCTTTTTCCGGATTGGCGATCGGATGTGGCTTGATTGGAACTTCCTTATTAAAAATCGGGACTATCGCATGCTTTCCTTCCAGTTTTTTATTATACCTTTCATCCTGCGGATTATAAATGACCATCGCGCAGCTTCCCAAGAGTTCTGGACGGGTTGTCGCTATTATTATTTCTTCCCCTGTTTCCTTAATTGTAAACGCAATGTCATAAAATTTTGTAGGGATGTCGATATAGTCTACTTCTGCGTCTGCCAAAGTTGTCCTGCATCCCGGGCAGTAGTTGTTTGTTCTTTCCGATTCGTATATCAGGCCTGCATTCCACATATCTATGAATGTTCCCTGCGTCAAGGCCCTGTACTCAGGAGAATCCGTCATGTACGCGTCTCCTATCTTATTTCCAAATTCCCATGAAGTGAATGAGACTCCTGCCTTAAGAAAAGAATTTGTCGAAGTGTTCGAAGACTCCTCTAAAACGACTTTGCACATTTCAATAAATTTCTCCCTGTCTATCTGGTTAAGCTTTACATTAAATCTTTTTTCTGCAGCCATCTCTATAGGAAGACCGTTTCGATCAAGCCCTAAAGGAAAGATAACGTTATAACCTATCATCCTATGAAACCTTGCAAACATGTCCATTAGAACATATGTTGTAAGTTGTCCGATGTGAATTGGAGTATTGACATACGGTGGAGGCGTATCTATCGAAAAAAGATTGTCTGAATCATCTTTAAATTTATATATCTGGCTTGATTTTAGTTCTTCGTACATCTCTTTCTCGAATTCCTTGTCCCAATTTTTTTCCTTTATTTTCGCTTCATTTATCTTAATAGACATAAAATCACAATTGGTTTAGTGAAAATCTACAAAATTCAGTGCACAGTATATAAATATAAACTGAAATTTTAAAATGGTTTTGAACTCGGCCATCAGAGTTTAAGAACGTATCCGTCATACGAGGCCAAAACGTTCACCTTGCTCTTACTTGACAACCACCCTGCAATGTCTTCTGCCTTTGTCCTTATGTATTCTCCGCCAAATCTTGTGAGGACAGCAAGCTTAGGCTTTGTTTCCTTTAACAGCTTAAGGCAGCTGTCTTTGTCAAGGTGGCCCTCCCATTTATGTTCTGCCCGCAGTATGTTGATAATAAATAAATCAATATTCCTATATTGGTCAGAAAGGCCTTCAAAATATTCTGTGTCTCCGGTGTATCCTATTCTCTTTCCGTCCATTTCTAAAACAAACCCTATCCCTTTTGTGTTGTCATGTTTCGCTCTGGTGGCCATCAATTGAAAATCTTCGTATTTTACCTTTTTCCCTGCTTTCAATGGGACATAATCGTCGAGAAGATTTGCGTGATATTTTGAAAGCGAAACTCCGAACTCCAATTTAGGATTAAAAAGGGTTTCCGGCCCGAATAGAATTCCTCTCTTTTTGTTTGTTGCGTATGTCATCGCCTCGATCAGGACATTCATGTCGTTCGCATGGTCGAGATGCGGATGGGAGACAAAAATTGCATCTATATCCGTAAGTCTTATTCCATACCTCTTTGAATCTTCAATGACACCTGGACCCGGATCTACGTAAATCTGCTTTTTTCCTCTGACAATAAAACCAGAGGTGGACCTAAACCTGTGGGTAACATTTACTCTTCCACCGCCTGTCCCCAAAAATATGATTTCCATAAGATAGAATTGAGTTTAAAATTTAAAAAGAAGAGCCTGCTTACAAAACAGACTATAAAGTTGCCTTCATGAGGTATTTATTTGCCTCTGTAATGAATTTTTGGGCTTGTTTTGAATCCCCGAGGGCCATGGCCTCTGCCGCGCTTCTGATTTTTTGCTCGATCTTTGGCAGCTCTGATTTGAAAACTTTTCCTTCGCTTACCTTTCTGCTTAGCTCTTTTTCATACGCTTCGATTAACAAACTTGCCCTTTTGATGTTTTCCTTGTCTACAGTACGCCCCTGATTTGAAGTTGTGTATCCTTTGATTGTAGGAATATGGCCCAACTCCTCCATAAGACTTATTTCAGATTTTATGTCATAAATCATTTTTTTCGCATCCTCTAATGTTGCCCTATTCATAACCTCACCTATTAATGTCTATTTAGTGGAATTAAACAACTCATAGCGTTCGATTATTCCATTGTACATCTTTATGAACTTATTGTTCGGATCGATTTCTTCGAGCTTCTTAACTGCTTTTTTCATTTCATTGTAATTACCTTCGTCATAATAAACTTGAATTATCCTAAGATGGGCGTGGCTCCAATTCGGCTGCAGGCGCAACAGTTGCTGCGCGTATTTTAAGGCGAGCTCGTTATTCTCCGTATACGAGTAGACCTTTGAAAGGCCGTAGATTGCGGTTGGAGAAGAGGGATCGTTTTTTATTGCAATTTTAAAGTTTTTTTCAGCCTCTTTAAGCTTTCCGTTCATCCAATGGTAAGTTGCTGCGTCTGCATAGTAACTTGCAATGAATTGCTTTTCGTCTAAAACCCTGTAAACTAAGTACTCGACGCCGATTTTTTTCTTAGACAGGGGATCGACGAATATCTTTCCTTTGCCTGTATCGATCTGTAATGCCATATGGTTTACATGTTCGCGTTCTTTCGTCACATAAACTTCAACAAATTTAGGATTAAATTTAAAATTGGAAAAATTTTCCACTTCTTTCAAAAGAGAATACAGATATATCGCAAATTCGTTGCAGTCTCCCTTTTTTGACTTTTCTAGCTCACTTGGAGTTTGAGGAAATGCGGTTTCTGATCTTGGCATAAAGCTGAAACTATCTATTACCTTAAGAGAAAGCTTGATTGCTTCATTTTCATCTTTGGCGGTTTTTGCTATTTCATTGGCTTTTTTCTTTATTTCGGAAGTCGGCTCAACTATCTGATTAAAAGGTATTGTTTTTTCTTTCTGCCTGACTGGAGACATAAGTTTATCTTTGCATACTGCAGTTATAAAACTTTCTGTTTTAAGCAACTTTTCAAACTTCAAGTTTGCAACAGATGTTGCTAAAAAAACTGCGGCCGTTCCTGCGCAAACTGCGGCAGTTATCTTTTTAGATGCGCCTCCCATAATGAATATAATAATAAGATATATATAAATATTTCTTGCAGTGTCTGGAATAACTAAGCAAACAATTATAGTTTGTAAAATACGCTGTAAATTATGGCTAAAAACGAAATATTTATAAATAACATACGAGTATATATCTCAAAGAAATAGGTAAAAAAATTAATGAAATATCAAATAGAGTGTTGAAATGAAAGGAATACTCCTCGACATGGAAGGAGTCATCAGAGACTCCAAAAACGCATTCCATCATGCTTACGAAAAAGCGCTAGAGGCGGTTGGCTTAAAACTTAATTCTTATCCTGCCGCAACGTGGAAGCTAAGGGGATTTGCAGAGCTAAATCATCAGGATACTTTTCTTAAGGCGCTTTATGCAATCGCTAAAAACGGGGAAGACGTAACACGAATTTTGTGGAAGAAGTATCCTGTAGAGTATGTAAAGGAGCTGATGAAAAACACTCCGATCAGCAAAGAAGATTTTGAAAAAATGCATGATGCATATACAAAAACTTTAACAAATCCGACCGTTTTTAGACGTATCCCTCCGGTAAGGGCAGGAAAAAAAGGCGCGAAATTGCTTAAAGATTACGGATTTGTTTTGGGAATTGTAACAAACGCAAAGAGGGAATATAATCAAATTTGGATGCAGGACAGGGATGTCTTAGACATGTTCGAGACGGTTGTGACTTCGGAAGATGCATCGCAACCAAAGCCATCCCCAGAGATGGTGATCAAGGCATGCAAGAAGTTAGGCCTGAAGCCTAGCGAAACTTATTACTTGGGAGACAGCGAAGCAGACATCATGGCGGCTAAATCCGCCGGCTGCATCCCCATCGGAATAATGTCAGGAAGCAGCGAAAGAGCAACGCTTAAAAAACTCGGAGCGAAAGAAGTATACAGATCTGTCACCGAATTCGCATTAAAATTCAAGAGATAATGAATAAAAACTTCTAGAATGAAGGTTGTTTAAATTTCTTAAACTTTTCTATACAATATATTATTAGAAGTGTATCAATCTTAGATTTGAAGCGTATCTGTCTCGCGATTAAATCCTTGTACATATACACTCTATTTTCATATCTAACCAGAATGTTAATTTGAATGTATTCTAGGGGTGAAAATATGTCAAATGCACAGCAGATGGTGCTTCCAGAGGGAAGCTCCAGAACAATCGGTAGAGATGCACAAAGAATTATGATTGTAGTGGGAAGAGCAGTCGGAGAAATAGTGAAGAAAACTCTTGGTCCCAGAGGCAGCGATGTCATGCTTGTCTCTGAGTTAGGGGATATAGTGATTACAAATGATGGAGCTACAATACTGACAGAGATGAATACGGATCACCCTGCAGCGAAAATACTTGTTGAAGTTGCAAAAACACAAGACAAGGAAGTGGGGGATGGAACGACTACATCTGTCGTACTTGCGGGAGAGCTGCTTAAAGGGGCAGAAGATCTGCTTGATAAGGATATTCACTCATCCACAATACTTAGAGGATACAAACTTGCTGCAACTAGGTCGCTAGAAAAAGTGAAAGAAATCTCAAAGCCTGTTACAATTAAAGATATTAAAACTCTTAATAGCATTGCTTCCATTTCAATGGGATCAAAGTCAGTGGGCGTCGGAGAATCAAAGGATCACCTTGCAAAGATAGTAGTTAGTGCGGTTACACAAGTGGCCGAGAATAAAGACGGCAAACTCGTAATAGACCAGGATCTGATAAAGATAGAAAAGAAGGCGGGAGGCTCTATCGATGACACAACTCTTATTAACGGAGTTCTTATAGACAAGGAAATTGTACACCCTGCAATGCCTAAGAAAGTTGAAAATGCAAAGATAGCCCTTCTTGACACCTCTCTTGAAATAGAAAAGACAGAGACTGACGCAAAGATTGAAATCACCGATCCTTCGCAGCTTACAGCATTCCTCGAGCAGGAAGAAAAAATGCTCAAGGAAATGGTTGAAAAAATAGAAAAGAGCGGGGCAAACGTAGTATTCTGCCAGAAGGGAATTGACGATGTAGCACAGCACTATCTTGCAAAGAAAGGAATCGTGGCAGTGAGAAGAGTAAAGAGAAGCGACATGGAAAAACTTGCGAGAGCAACGGGTGCAAGGATAGTGACCATACTCAACGACCTCTCTCCGAAGGATCTCGGCTACGCTGGCTACATAGAGGAGAGAAAGATTGGCGGAGAGGCAATGGTGTTTGTTGAGAAATGCAAAGATCCAAAGTCAGTTACAATCCTTGTAAGGGCTTCAACAGACCATGTTGTAAACGAAGGAGAGAGAGCTATAAAAGACGCAATCGGTGCGGTTTCCTCTGCAATTGAGGAAGGAAAATACGTATTCGGCGGAGGAGCCACTGAAATTGAATTAGCTAGAGACTTAAGAGAATACGCAAACAAAATTGGCGGAAGGGAACAGCTTGCAATACTTGCATTTGCCGATGCGCTTGAAGTGATTCCGAGAACACTTGCGGAAAGCGCAGGAATGGATGCAATAGACACTTTGGTTTCTCTCAGGTCAAAGCACAACAGCAAAGAAGGTCTTGTATACGGAGTCAACGTATACGATGGAAAGATAGACAACATGGAGAAACTTGGGGTAATCGAACCTGCGAAGGTCAAAGAGCAAGCGATCATGTCGGCAAGCGAGGCAGCAGAGATGCTTCTTAGGATTAGCGACATGATAAGCGCAAAGCCAAAGCCGATGTCAGCTCCAGGCGGACCTGGCGGAAGCGGAATGGGAGAATACTGATCTAATTCTTTCTTTTTTTCTTTATATTTTTGTTATTTCTTTTACTATTGATGTTTCTTTTTATTTAGATTTTAACAGAAAGAGAAGCGAAAATGCTGCTCTGAATAGTTGGCTCTAACTGCAATTTTCCGTTTTTAAAAAAGGTGTCAACGCCCGGCAAAAGCGAAAGCCCTGACCTGAACAAAACATCCTTGCCTGGAGTATAATTGAATCCTAATTCTGCAGATGCGACCGGAAGTGTACGGCCTATCGAATATAGCTTTTCACTGTAATTACCGATATTCAAATATGCGTCTCCGTTGACAAACGCTGCCCCTAATGAGACGTTTGTAACCAGATTCAGTCCTTTTTGAATCGGAATCTGTTTTGGCAAATTCATCCTGACAACAAAGCCTGAAAGTGCCAGATTAACGCCCGCACCCGCTAGCGGCGAATAATTGAAATTCATGCTAAAGTTGTAGGCTTCAATCGGACCTGAAGATGCGGTTGGGCCTTTGTTAAAGATTACAGAACTTTTTCCAAAGGTTTCTTCTTGCATGCCTGCATCTGCTGGTCTTTGTTTGCATAACGTGGAAACGAATAAATTCGCTGCCTCTTTAACGTCTTTCACCGGATTTATAATTTCCCTGTTAACTGCATTGTTAAAACCGTTCGCCCGACTGATTATTGATTTGCTTTTAAGATCATTAACTATTTGTTGATTTACATTAATGTGCGATATGTTGTTCTGATCCAGTACGTCTAGTATGTCTCTAATAGGTATTTTTCCTATCTTTGCCTCCTGTAACTTTTTTTCCTTTTGTCGATCTGCCAAGCTCGTTAAATTTGACAAATTTAAAACCGCTGTAGGCTGATTATTCTGAATGCTAAGGGAAATGAATTCAGAAAATTGTTTATTAAATTCATCTATTCCTTTGTTAATAAAAGCAGAATGCGTTTTACCGCTGATGTTTAATTCATTGAACATATTTTTTGCTTTTATTTTCACTAGATTGTCTCCTGCAAATTTAGAAATCATTTCTTTAATGTTTGAAAAATCATTATTTTTGATTGCATCATTAAGATTAGAAACAAACTTGTTGTTTGATTTTTTTATTCTCTCCTTAAAGAGAGAGCCTAATTCTTTCATTTGTTTTTCGCTTTTATTCAGCTCATTAGAAATATTTTTAAGATAATTAACAACTTGTTTGCGTTGTTCATCTGGCATTTTGATGTTTAAAACATTATTCATGTCCTTTAAATTATTCTTGGTTTTAAGATCCATTTTATCATTTAAATGATGTCGATTAAAAATATAAAGATTACTTTAATATGGGGATAGAAAGGTATATAATCTACAAAACAAAGAATTTTAGAGTGATTATATGAGAAAACAAAAAGATGGAGAATTCAGACGACCGGGCAT
>JAOAKO010000016.1:353-546 GCA_026413625.1 Microcaldota archaeon | reverse complement strand
GATAATATTTATGCGTTTCCAATGATAAGTGAAAACGAAGTAGAAGTATTAAAGAAGAAAATAGATGAAGAAGGTGATATAGTTCCAAAAGAAGGGTTAATATCAGTAAAAGAGTTTAGAAAATTAGAATTTAATTATACAGATTTTGATGAATGGGCAAAATCAATTAAACAACATTTACTCAATGCTGCTA
>JAOAKO010000016.1:0-343 GCA_026413625.1 Microcaldota archaeon | reverse complement strand
GGTAAAAAATTAGGATTAAGTATTAATACTGAAACAGCTAATGATAACTTTAGATTTCTTACTTTATTAAGTTCATTAGATGAATTAGGAATAACTTATGATGGTAAGAAATTACTTGAAATATACTTTGATAAAGAAGAAAAAATTGATGATAATATTTATGCTTTTCCAATGATAAGTGAAAACGAAGTAGAAGTATTAAAGAAGAAAATAGATGAAGAAGGTGATATAGTTCCAAAAGAAGGTTTAATATCAGTAAAAGAGTTTAGAAAATTAGTATTTAATTATACAGATTTTGATGAATGGGCAAAATCAATTAAACAACATTTACTCAATGCTGCTA
>JAOAKO010000015.1 GCA_026413625.1 Microcaldota archaeon | reverse complement strand
GACAGTAACAACGGAAATCTGACTCTACAAGTTCAAAATGTTGCAGATTATCAGATAAACATTACAGGAATTTCAACTAGTGGAGGCTCAAATAATACTCCTCCATATACGATTCTGCCTGGAGAAACAAAGGTGATTTCCTACATTTTAGGAAATTATAATACAGTTTGTTCAGGCGTTGGAAATCCATATGAACTTACAAATGTAAAAATAAACTATTCTATCATTGGCGGAATCTCAAATATGGTATTGGCTGGTGACAGGCCACTTGTAGGAACCTGCCAGTAAGTTGATTGTTTTTTTATTTTTTATTCCTTTTTTTAATATTTTTATTATCTTTAATATTTTAATTGTATTATTCATCTTTTTTGATTATTCGTCTTTTATCAGCCGTTCTTATACTCAGATTAAAATTTAGTATTATCTACTTTTAGGTATTCGCTCTAATTTTTAGTTATAACTGCTTAGTTTACCATTTCAGCTATTTTAGATAAGTTTGAAGCTCGGTTTTCATTGCCTTTATCTTTGAAAAGAAGTCTTGATACCCTGTCCATC
>JAOAKO010000014.1:671-1022 GCA_026413625.1 Microcaldota archaeon | reverse complement strand
AGGCATAATATCACACCTTCATGGCCCGAGGAATTGCGTCTGGAATATGCTTCCTGCAATAATTTATTGCATCCCTGTCATTTTCTTTTGCTTTCAAGGCTGCAATGAAAGATAGTGCATATTTCGATTCCTCAGAAGTATGGAACAGCTTCTGAATCGAAGAGAACGGAAGTTGCAGAAGAAGATTAAGCCTTCTGCATGCCTCGATGTCGCCGTTCAACGCATCCCTGACATTTTGGGTGATCGAATCCTCAAGGTTTGCCATACTTTAATTTTACAAGTTATGTTTAAATAGTTTTCTATCGGTGTTTTTCCTAATTTTGCTTATTAAAGAAAAGAACATAATTTCAG
>JAOAKO010000014.1:0-661 GCA_026413625.1 Microcaldota archaeon | reverse complement strand
CAGCACTTCCGATTACGGAGTTTCAAAGACCGCCGATGAGCAAGTATTTTAGGACGAACACATATAAAAAATTAAATATCTTTTCAGTATATATTACTATAATTCTTGTGGCCCTGTAGTCGAATGGTTAAGACGCCACTCTGACACGGTGGAGATTCGGAGTTCGATTCTCCGCGGGGCCACTCTCTGATTTTATTCCTTATCACGCACTTAGCTCGCATTTTTTGTTTTCTCTCTTTAAGATCTCTCTTGCTGCTATAAGGCCTGTGACAGCTGCTGTTACGATTCCGCCGCTTACGCCGGCTCCGTCACCAACAGTGAACAGATTACTTATTCTTTTACATTCCATATTCCTGTTTATTTCAAGTCGAACCGATTTGAACTTGACTTCAGGGGCATAGAGAAGAGTGTGCTCCTGGTTTACCCCTGGAATCACATGCGAGAGCATGTCCAGTCCTTCTACTATATTTCTTACGATTCTTGCGGGAAGTGCCATGCTGATGTCGCCAGGTGTCACATCCTTGTTTGTAGGCTCTACATAGCTCTTTTCGATTCTTTCCCATGTGCTTCTCCTTCCTTTCTTAAGATCCCCGAGCCTCTGCAGGATCGGCTTTCCTCCCCCTATTGTCGTAGCAAGTTTTGCGATGCTTTCCCCGTATAG
>JAOAKO010000013.1 GCA_026413625.1 Microcaldota archaeon | reverse complement strand
GCACTGGAAGGAGACGAAGAAATCCAATATACCATCACTGCAACAGATTCCCAAGGAAATGTAGCTAACTATTCAGATGCTTATTATGTTTCTTTCAAGGTCGAGAAAGAGATTGAAAAAGCAACCAAGGGATTCTCCTGGCTAACAGTAGTTGGAATATTTATTTTTGCAGTCATAGTATATATAATATATCTAAAGATAAAAGAACAGGCACAATAATTTTACGTTTATTTTACAGTTTAACCACTTTTCCCGAGACATATGGTAAAAATCAGAGTGCAGGGGGTGAGATTCGAACTCACGTAAGGCCTAAGCCAACAGCTTTCTTACGGCTGCAAAGCAGCCAGGTCTTGAGGCTGCCCCGTTTGACCGCTCCGGCACCCCTGCATGTGCTCCGATCGGGATTTGAACCCGAGTTTCAGCCTTGAGAGGGCTGCGTCCTTGACCGGACTAGACGATCGGAGCCCTGACAGAAATTAATTATGTCACTTAAATATTTTATACCTTTTTATTTATCCGTATATTTGTAAAGGGGGCTGCGGCGGTTTAGGCATCTGCTCGCTTTTCTTCTTGCTATAATGAGATCTGTATTTCTCCCATGTGGTTTCCGCGGTTTCGCCCCTCAGTATTTTTATGACGACCTGTTTAGGCATGCTTATCTTGGCGGATATCGGGGAGTAGTCAACTAGGACAATGTCATTGACGTTCAGCTTGTCAGCTATTGCTGGAGAGACGTCACACGTAAAAAGATTATCGTCCCACATCTCAACCAAAGCCTGCACATCTTTCCTGCTGCTGATGACGTTCTTTGCTTTCGATCCGAATATAGTTATAACCTTTCCGGGATGGTATATCGCCATATCATTTCACCTTAGTGGCCCCGCGGAGAATCGAACTCCGAATCTCCACTGTGTGAGAGTGGCGTCTTAACCATTCGACTACAGGGCCCCTTCTAGATAATATTGACCAAATATATTTTTAATATTTAACCACAAATCTATGTTATGAATTCTATCACCTCAAAAGAGCTCAAAAGGAAATATCTCCAATTCTTCAAGGAGAAAGGGCATGCAATAATACCCTCAGCATCCCTGATACCGGAGAACGACCCTACGGTTCTTTTCACAACCGCAGGGATGCATCCGCTTGTTCCCTATCTGATGGGCCAGCCGCATCCGCTTGGAAACAGACTGGCAAACGTTCAGAAATGCATCAGAACGCAGGACATAGA
>JAOAKO010000012.1 GCA_026413625.1 Microcaldota archaeon | reverse complement strand
GTTTTTAAGACCTACAGCTTTGCTAAGACAAATCGGATTCGCAAACTCTTCAGGAAACAATCCTGAGTCCTTGGCAGATCCCTCAAACATCCAATAAATCACAGAGTACGACTTTATATACTTTACGGTTACGAAAGAGCGATTGGGTCTTGGCTCGTGCGCTTGATTAAATTGGAAGAAATATAATTAGATAATGAAAATATATGGTGATGGCCATCAGAGGAGTATATTATTAATTCGCCGCAGCTCATCTATATGACTGGATTGATTTTATCTCGGATTCCTCTAGTTTATAGAATTCCGGATTCTTTAAAATAAACGGCCTTATTAATCGAAGCTGAGAAAGAACCTCCTTGCTTGAGAGGTGCATTCTTTCTCCTATTTTTCTGCATGCCGAGATAAGAATTGCCCGAGATGCAATCGTATAAGACATTTTTTGAAGATAAGTTGGAAACTTATATTTCACGAACTTGCTTGAGCTTGATTTTCTTGCTGATGCTACGCCTGCAGTTGAAAGCTCTGTTGCATACCTTAAGAGATTCCAGCTTTGGCGGTTTGTTATTCTTCCATTAAATACATCTGCACGTGAAAGGTATTCGTATGCCTGTTTCATTTCTTCTTTATTTTGATACTCATTAGGTATGTTCTCCTCTATCCATAGAATCTGCATGTCCGGATCAATGTCAACATCCCAAAACGCAGAGCGCGCAGCCTGGTAATCCTGGGCCTTAAATACCTGAGCGACCGCCCTATAAACGTCCTTTTCCCTGTCTCGATATGTGACTGTTGCAGTAAGATCTATAAGCGCAGACCTAACATCCCCATTTGAGCGATCTGCGATTTCATCTATTTGGGGATCCGATATTTGAATTCCTTCCTTTTCTGCGATCTGCTTCAGATATTTTCTTAAAATTCTCTTTTCCACTCCTTTCATTTCTATCATTTCTGTTTCAGGAAGAAGAGACTTAAGCTTCTGAATATAAACTTGGTTAGCTATTAGGATCGTCGGTTGCCTTGATTCTTGGATGACCTTCACAATCGCGCCCACCCCTCCCCTGTCTTCCTGTCCAGCCAATCCGTCAACCTCATCTACGACTATCAGTTTTAATGAGCCTGTCAGGGTGGACTGGGTTGCAGTGTTCGCAAGTATAGATTCTATTGCGCCCTTGTTTCTTGTATCGCTAGCGTTTATTTCAAATATTTCCCAATTCATATCGTTTGCTAACGCATGGGCAATCGACGTTTTTCCGCAGCCCGGCCTTCCGTATAAAAGAATCGGCTTCTGTGGAATTCCGTCATCCCAGTTTCTTGCCCAGATTTTCAATCTTTCTATAACTGCTTCCTGGCCCACAAGATCGGATAAATTTTTTGGGCGATACTTGTCAACTATCATTATTTCACTTTTAAAGAAAGGAATAAACGTATGAAGGTTCTAAACCCGTAATGAGAATCATCAAAAACATTTATGAAGGTTTTCAAGCTACATTTCTAGTAATATTTGAAAAATTAGAGTGGAATCATGGAGCTAAGAAAAGTTTTAGTCATCTATAGCGACAGCAAAACAAGAGAGCATAAAATGACATTGAAAGAAGTGAAACGAGTACTTAAAAAGTATAAAATAGGGGCTGTTTTTATAAAAAAGGAGAGCGAAAAGAAAAAACTTCCAAGAGAGACCGATTTGGTAATAAGCGTTGGCGGAGACGGAACTTTCATAGACGCTTCTCACCTTATAAAAGACGACACTCTTATAATGGGAGTTAATTCCGATCCCTCCTCCAGCGAAGGCGCTCATACGAATGTCACGCGAAAAGATTTTGAAAAAAGAATAAAACAAATTCTGGATGGGGATTTTTCTGTTGAAAAATGGACTAGACTGGAAGTAACGATAAACAGCTCTAAGAAAAAAGAGTATGCGTTGAATGAAGTTTATGTCGGCGCATCGCATATATATAACACGTCCAGATATTCGTTATATGTTAAAGGAACCTGGGAAAGGCAAAAAAGCTCCGGAATACTGATTTCTACAGGATGCGGTTCTACGGCATGGTATGCCTCTGCGGGCGGAAGGCCTTTTAGCAAGACCGCTAAAGAGGCAAGATTCATAGTAAGAGAACCCTACTGCGGGCATTTGGTATGTGGACGAAAAATTAATGGAACTGTAAAGATGGGGGAAGAATTGAAAATTAAATCGGAAATGAGAGATGGAATAGTCGCTATCGACTCTTTTAAAGAGTATAAACTTCCAAAGCAGAAAACAGTTAAAATAAAAGTTTCAGAAAATCCCATTCATGTTATAAATTTTTGACAAAAATGAAAAAAGAAAAAAAATTACGCCTCTTTTGCCACTTCAAAGATTTCCCTTAAGCAGACTACTGCAAGGCCCGGAGCGACAAAGAAG
>JAOAKO010000011.1 GCA_026413625.1 Microcaldota archaeon | reverse complement strand
ACTTACAACAACGAGCGTGGCATCTACTTCTCTCACAGCTCCTCCAACTCCCTCTCCAACATCACCACTTATAACAATCAGTGGTCTGGCATCTACCTCTTTTACAGCTCCTCCAACTCCCTCTCTAATATAAATCTTTTTAACAATAGTTATAATCTACATGTAAGTGGTTATGAAGAAACCCAAACAATAGATACATCTGTTCTTGTTAATGGAAAACCAGTTTATTGGCTTAAAAATGTTCAAAATACGATAATAGACTCTTCAACAAATGCAGGAATGGTATTTTGCTATAATTGTAATAATATTACAATTAAAGATCTCAATTTCTCAAATAATGGATTCGGTATAATGCTTAAAAACACACAATTCTCAAGAATAACAAATGTGATACACTATAACAACTCTCAATACGGCATCTACCTCTCTTCCAGCTCCTCCAACTCCCTCTCCAACATCACCTCTTACAACAACAGCCAGTATGGCATCTACCTAGAATCAAGCTCTAATAATCTAATTTATAACAGCTTCTTCAACAATACAAATAACGTCTATACAGATAGCCCTAACTTCTGGAATACCACTCTTAATTGTTCAGCAGGTCCTAATATAGTAGGAGGACCATGCATTGGAGGCAACTTCTGGGCCACCCCAGATGGAACCGGATTTTCAGAGACATGTGATGATGCAGACAAAGACGGATTCTGCGATTACGCTTATGATATTCTAAGTGATTCATCAAATGTCGATTATCTTCCATTGAAATATGTGGTTCGTGAGGTATTCATCGATTCATGCGGCGCTTATGACCAGTCAGGCAAAACATATATTCTTACTCAGAATGTATATTCGGATACTACTTGCTTTACAATAGGAGGGGAGAATATTACTTTGGATTGCAACGGTTTTGCAGTAACTTATGCGGAAAACAATCCAGGAAATGGAGTGCGGATAAATGCAGCAAATGCAACTGTCAAAAATTGCAACTTTATTCAGACAAGTGACATCGGAGCAGGTTTTCAAGGAAGTGTCTATATCAATTCTGGTTCGGGGCACACGATTATAAACAATAATTTCACAACTAAGGGCTCTCCAGCAATCCATAATCCGTCTGGAGCGAGTTATATCACAATAAGCAATAACCAAATGTTAATATATGCCTACGGAAGCGCGACTACGAGGGCGATTCATTTCTCAATTTCTCCAAGCAATAATAATCTCATATATAATAATACAATTATAACATACCAGCCTGGAGGCGGAATTGCATTGCTTCAGGGAGGTTCAAGTAACACAATTACGCATAATACTATAACAACGAATGCATCGGCTGCACATGGCATATTTTTAATAAATGTTACTAGCAGCAATGTATCCAACAATGTTGTAAATACCTACGCTGGCAATCTTAATTTAATTAGAATTCAAGATGGCGGTTCAAATTATGTAACCTTCAATGATCTGACATGTTTTGGAGATGCCGGCACTCTTGGCGTTGGAGTTTTGCGTTTATTCGGTGCCACTCAAAATAATACGTTAGCCGATAATAAAATTACAGCGAATTGCAGCGGCACGGTTCGGGCGGGAGGCATTGTTGTAGGGGAATCGGCCTCTAACAATATAGTCTTAAGGAACAACATCACTCTAAATTCTACCAATACGGGCGGAATAAGGATTGGAACAAATACATCGCTTTCTGCAATGGGAAATAAATTCATTGGGGACATAATCACAGTAAAGAATCCGACAAATACTCTCGGGATATCTATACTGAATAATTCACTATCTAATGAATTTAACAACACAATTATTAATACAACGGTTGTAACTACAAACTATTTCACTTCTGATGCAACCAGTGCCAATAATTACTTTACAAATATTACTATTCTGAATGGCAACGGTAGCATCAGGTATCCTTCTCAACTGATTGTTCCAGCAAATATTCTTGTTACAACTTCCCATCTTAATATCTCTTGGAGTTCAGATCTAAATTCTTCGACACTTTATCTTAATACAAGCAATTCAACAATAAATGCTCTTTTGAATAAGTCTGCACATATCCAGTTACGTGGATTGAACTTTGCAAATGCAAGGCCAATTGTTGATTTTAATGACGATGGGACGTTTGAATTATGCAGTTATCCACAATGCAGCAATATCAGCTACAATAGTACAGCAGGCGTACTTGAGTTTGATGTCGTCTCATTTACGACATATGCTGCAGAGGCAGCCCCACCCGACACAATCCCTCCATCAATCCAAATCCTCACCCCTTCAAATGGCACATGGCACAATTCAACAGTTCCTCTTTCATTTAAAGCAACTGACGACCAAAGCACAAATATAAGCTGCACCATATTTGACAACGGAAGCAACAAGGGAACTTTCTCAGTAAGCAACAATACAGTAAAGCAACTTAATCTGACTTCAATCCAGCTTACAAATGCAAAGCACGATATATACTTAAACTGCTCAGATTCAGCAGGGAACTCCAATGTCTCTCAGACATTAACAATTTACTTTGACAA
>JAOAKO010000010.1 GCA_026413625.1 Microcaldota archaeon | reverse complement strand
CCGAGTATTGTAAGCAATATTATCACTGCCTTGTATATTAATACCATAGTTTGTATTATTCAATATATTCGAACCTGAAAGTGTATTGTTTGAACTATCATATATGTAAGCACCAAAAACATTGTTATAAGAAGTAATATTTGATAAAAGATTGAAATTAGAGTTGGAATAAAGATAAACTCCTGATCCCCAATTGGAATATGTTGAAACATTAGAGATATTGTTAAATTGACTTGACTGAAGAATTATTCCTGCTCTGTCCTGGTATGCTGCTGTGATATTAGATATAGTTGAATTTTCTGTTTGCTTGAACATTATGCCGAAGCTATTATTTGTTAATATAAGATCTTTTACTGTAATATTATTACACTGGTAGCAGAAAAACATTCCTGCGTTTGTGGAAGAATCGTATACCTGATTCTCCACATTCTTGAGCCAGTAAACTGGCTTTCCATCCACTAAGTTAGATGTATCTATGTATTGCGCTTCTTCGTTTTGCGAAACTGCAAGATTGATTGTATTGTTTGACATGCTTGAACCTGAGAGATTATTTCCAATGCCTCCTTCAATAATAATACCGTACCATGGACTAAATGTTGCAGTTACATTTGATAGAATATTGTAATTAGAATGCGGGGAAAGAATGAAATTTGCGTCGCCATTGAACGAAGCCGTGGAATTAGAAATATTATTATTTGAAGCTGACGATGCCCGTATTCCATACTGGTCATTGTAAAAGGCAGAAACATTAAACAGAGAATTATACTGGGAATTTGAATCCAGGCCGATCCCTTGGAATTTATTGAAGGATGCATTTGTATCTGAGATATTATTATAGTTTGAGTATAATAAGTAAATTCCTCTTTCATGATTGGAAACATTTACATTTTGAATTCTGCTGTTTGATGCATAGTAAAAACGGATACCGTTATTGTTCGTTAGTTTCTGTCCAACAATATTGCAATTCTTTATTGTAATGCCCGACACCCAGCCGGCATAGACACCGTAGCTAGCAAATCCAGTGTGAGTGATCTTATAGCCGTTACAGTCTAACACGATGTTATTTGCTCCGATGTAAAGGGCTGTTCCATCGCATGTAAGGTCGCTTGTTAGGGTTGTGTCTGTTGTGATTATATCTCCGCAAGAGACTGCAAATTGGACTGGAAAGAGACAAATTATAGCGATAATAAAATAAATTGAATTGATATGATAAGTTCTCCCTGACGCATGCGACATTTCATTCACCCTGCTCCTCATTTCATTTGTTATTTATTGCATTTAATAACGATTAGAGTTTTATAGAAAAAATTTAAAAGGCTTGAACCTTAGCAGTTTCCTAAAGGAATATTACCTTCCTTTCTTTTTTCCTCTTAGCAATTCGTTCAATTCATTTAATGCATCCGATATTGCGTCTTTTCTCTTTTCCTTGCCTGATTTTGAAAGAGAGATGTCTCCCAAAGGTTCAGTCAATGCGTCAGCCGTAGCCTCTAATGGCTTTGAAGTGACATTGGACAATGATTTTAGAAGGGAACCGAGATCTTCCCCCTCTTCGCGCTCAGTTCTTTTCTCATGTCTCTCCTTTCTCTCTTTGTGCTCTCTTTTTTCTCTCAGTAGAAGCTTTAATTCGTCCTCGCTGATCCTCTCTTTCTTCCATTTTAGCGGTATGCCGATGCCAGTTCCTGGCTTGACAAGCGGCGGGCGCTTCCTTGCCTCTTCCGCTTCTTTCTTCTTTCTCTCCTCTTCTTTGATTCTTTCAAGGCGCTCCTTTGCCTCAAAGTAATCAGACCTGCAGTAAAACAAACCATTCCATTCAATCATTTCGTCTCTTGGGAATCTTCTTCCGCATTCTGCGCACAGTTTGAAATCTCTTGCGTTGTAGCAATTGATGCACACAAAACCCAGGATAGTGTCATAACCCTCTCCGGCAGAAGTTTCCTTTCCGCAAATCTGACAACGCATCCGCACACCAACAATTAACCAAATGAAAGATATAAAGCGATTATTCCCAAGACAAATTGGATTGCAAGAAATATTAAAACTAACTCATGTTCCCTAAGGCCATTGAATTTGCTCAAAACAAACTGGCCAAGATGAACGCTCTTTCCTTCGTGATACAGTTTTCCGTTCCTGTATGTCCCCCACCACCTCGTTGTTGGAAGATTGTTTGGAACCTTGAAGAAAAGAAAGTCTGAGATGTAAAGAAGAAGCAGAATAAATCCTGCTGCTTCTATCCCGCCTAAAATCACAATTTCAGAATAAACAGCCCCGATTACAAGCGTTCCTACGTCGTCTATGAAGATCCTTGCGGGATACCAGTTGTAGAAGAGAAATGCAATTGACGAGGCTAAAAGAGGAATTGATAAAAGGATAACGACTGGAAGGTTATTCGCAAGCCCGATAAGCAAAAAGAAAAATGAAACAATGGCGGCAAGTCCTGCCTCAAGCCCGTTGTAGCCTGCAAATGTGTTGGCAACATTGGTAACCGCCATTACTCCGATCGGAATAAGGAGCAAAAGATAAACTGAAATAGGAATTGGGACTGGCCCTATAAGTGGAATTGTAAAAACATGAAGCCAAGATGACTTGAGAATGATTATTGGAACTGCGATAAGGAGAGGAAGAAGAAGCTTTATCTTATGCGGAATTGAAAAGAAATCATCCACCAAACCTATTGCAGCAGTGATTAACACTATAAGAATTGAATAAAGAGCGACATCCGCTAGCCTGTGGCTTGTAAACGAATCGAAAAAAAGCGAAAGGCCTTCAGACGAAAAAACAAGAAACGCCAAGAATAATGAAAATAAAATTCCCAAAGATATTGCAATTCCTCCAAGGCCCGGAACAAACGGCCTTCCTTTTTTGTGAACATCGTTGCCCCCTATCTTTCTTTCTTTGCAATATCTGATTAGAAAGGGGACAGTTACTGCCGTGACAATAAATGAAACAAGAAACATCGCTAAAAGCAACAGCAGCATATGCACACCTGCGGGTTATTTTTTCCTTTTAGGCTTCTGCTCCTTTTCAAGCAGAGACGGCGGTTTTGGAGCTGATTCCTTTTGCTGTGTCTCCTGCATGCTCAGCTTCGACAAAAGAACCCTTGACATTTGGTCTGTGCTTTCTGTTATTTCTATAAGCCTTTTAAGAAAAACTGCATTCTTTAGAAATTCCCTGGCTGCCTCCTCGAATGTTATTCCCCTCTGCGCAGCAATTTTCATCAGCTCTATTGTAATGTATCTAATCTCACTGTTGATTGAATCATCCTCTTCAAATGCCATAAACTAGATTGGGATGAGAGAATTAAAAGTCTTTTGTTTGCTGTCTTGAATAAATTTGCAAATGGCGAATTATTCAAGGTGTGTAATTGGCTTTTCCTTTTTGATTTTTCTTAGCGTGTTTTTCAGCTTCATGTGCTGTATAAAAAAATCATGCTCTACCGGCTTGCCATCGGTCATTGGGGATTTGAAATAGAAGCTCAGCCAGTCTTGAACGCCGTAAAGCCCATGACGCTTTGCAAAATCAAGGAATAGAACCAAATCAAGAACGATTGGGGCTGCAAGGATCGAATCTTTGCATAGAAAATTAACCTTTATCTGCATCGGGTATCCAAGCCAGCCAAAAATATCTATGTTGTCCCATCCTTCCTTGTCATCCCCTCTTGGCTTGTAATAATTAATATGAACTTGATGGTGGTAATCGCCATACAGATGTGGATAAAGCTGTGGCTGGAGGATTGAATTAAGAACAGATAGCTTTGATTTTTCTTTTGTTCTAAAGCTGGATGGATCCGCAAGAACCTCCCCGTCCCTGTTTCCGAGTATGTTTGTAGAGAACCATCCCCTCAAACCGAGCATCCTTGCCTTAAGCGCTGGTGCGATTACTGTTTTCATAAAGGTCTGGCCTGTTTTAAAATCCTTTCCAGCAATTGGAACCATCATTTGCTTTGAGAGAGATACCAATGATGGAATGTCTGCAGCCAGACTTGGAGCGCCATTTGCATATGGTATCCCTGCCTTTATCGCGCTATAAGCGTATATCATCGCTGGTGAGATTTCTTCCGAATTTTTAGCCAATGCCTTTTCGAATCGATCTAAAAATGCGTGCTTATCGGATGATTCGATATACGACTCTGTTGAAGCGCAGTTTATCATCACTACATTATTGCATTTCTTTTTTTCTTTGAAATTAAGGATATCTTCGATTAGCATCTTTGCAGCGTCCATCTTCGATTTGTATCGTTTTTTATTCGGCCCGTCCAGGTTCCTTACGTAATTTCGATCGAAAACCGCTTTCATCGGTCTGATTTCCTTCAGTTCTTTTCTAACCGAATTTAAATCCTTATCATTAAGAACGCCGGCTTTCTTTGCAGCAGCATATGCATCGTCTGCAATCGGATCCCATGCGGCAAAAATAAGTTGCTTTGGATCTGCAAGATCAACAAAATCCTTTATTTTAATGAATTTATTCTCCTCTCGCTTTCCGATGCGGATCGTTTGTTCTTGAGTAAGGCTTCCAAAATAAGGTTTGCTTTTCTTTCTAGATATGAATGTGCCCGCAATGAAAGTTGTGCTGACCGCCCCAAGGCCTACAAGCATGACGCCCAGTCTGTAATCTTTTTTCCTATTCTCAAATCGCATAAGCTCACCATAAATTCTAATATTGGGGTATGAATGTTTGAATTGTTTTAATATTTTAAATGTATAAAATATTTTATTGTTATAAAATATATGATACATGTAAAATATAAAAAGCTTTTCTGCGATATCCCTATGTGATTTCATGCTGGATAGAAAAAAGGAAGATAGAGGCAATACAAAAAACGAAACAAAGGCCGAGGAAGAAACGACTGACAGGCCGTTGAAACGGCTTAAAAGATCCCTGACAATAGACAATCTCTGGATCTACATACTATCCATTTTAAAGGACAGAAACATGCACGCCTATAATATATTTAAGGAAATGGACAAAAGATATGGACTAAAGCCCGGGCTCGTAACGCCTTATGTTGTTCTCTACAAGCTTGAAGAAGACAAATATATTATCGGATATGATTCTGGCAGAAGAAGATATTATAAAATAACTGAAAAAGGGAAAAATGTATTAAGAAGGGCGAAGGAAGAGATAAAAAAAGCATTTAAAAGATTGAAATAAATGTAATCGATTGTGGTGGGAAAATGAAAGAAGAGGACATGGGAAAAAGAAAAAATCTGAGGATAATGATATGCCCGAAATGCGGAAGAAGCAACGATGAGGTAGCATTTCATGGATTCGTATGCATCGATGACTTTTTGGCGGAAAAGAAAATGAAAATTCCCTCTAAAATCCTTCTCCAGATATGCAAATACCAAGATAAAATGAATGCCAGAAATAATCCTAAGGCATGGGTAGTAAGCTGGAGAGAAATAATGGATCAAATTGCAAATTCTATAAAGATAGGCGGAGCGGAGGTTATCTGCAGAGATGTGAATCTGGAAAGAAAAATTGCAGTAGTTGACGTTATATTCGATGGAGATGAGAAAAATAAAATAACAAAAGAAATACCATTGGATGTCAGATACACACTTTGCGATATTCACACAAAGTCAGTAAGAGGATATTACGAATCTATAATTCAAATCAGACCGCCGGAAGGCTGGAAACCGGAAACAAGTGAGGAAGAGGAGCAGATGAAAAATGACATAAAAAGAAAGGCGGATAA
The DNA here is from genome assembly GCA_026413625.1 of Microcaldota archaeon. Lineage (GTDB taxonomy): Archaea > Micrarchaeota > Micrarchaeia > CABMEP01 > CABMEP01 > DTQF01. The sequence goes on along the minus strand of JAOAKO010000010.1, from coordinate 4,595 downwards.
GATAATATCTAGCTTGCAGGCAGTCCAACCCGACATATACATAAAAAGAGAGCAGCTTAAGAAAGGAATCGATTTGTACACTTCTTCTACTGCGTCCACTTTTAAAGCTCTCAGTTTGCTAGGAATCAAAATAATAAGAAGTAAAAAACTATGGACCATGAAAGAAGGAAAAGAGCTCTACAGAACTACATTTATTATTAGGATTAATAAATAAAATAAGAATTAATAATATAATGGAAAAAAACAAAAAAACAAATGTTACCAAGACCTCATTATTTCAGAGATCTGTTTCTGATGAAGTCTCATGAACGTTTTCATTTCCTTCTTCTTTTCCTGTTCTTTGAGTAGGTTGCGAGACTTTTCATCTAGCTCCCAGTAACCTGCGTTATGTATTGCAATTGTCTTTACATCGTCTTTATCGTATATCCCGAACTTTGTCTTCATAACTCCCACCAAATATAAGCACATCGAATGCGCCGAATTTTATGATAATTGATACACAAAACATATTTATATACTTTTCGTTTTAATGATCCGACAAGCTCCCAAGTGCGTATTTAAAACTATCAAGCAAATATCAAAATAAAAATAAAAAAGAAATAGCAGCTGACAACTATAGGAAACGGAATCATCCCTTTATCAGCCTTTCAGCTGCATCTGCGATTCCTTCCGGAGACAGGCCTATGCTCTTGAGCATGTCAGCCCTCTTTCCGTGGTCAAAAAATCTGTCAGGAATTGCAAGAACCTTGGTCGGAACCTGCAGATTGTTGTGTGCGAGAACCTCGAGCACTCCGCTTCCAAATCCTCCGAGCGCATGGCCCTCCTCGACCGTAACCACTCTTCCGCATCTCGAGGCCACGTCAACGATTAATTCTTCGTCAAGAGGCTTGATGAATCTTGCGTTTACTACAGTCGCGTTTATTCCCTTGCTCTTAAGCATTTCGGCTGCCTTTATCGCATCGTTTACCATGCTTCCGATTGCGATTATTGCGACATCCTCGCCATACTCAACTTCAATCTTTCCTTTTCCTAGCTCGATCTTCAGATCGTCTGGGGTTGGTTTTGGCAAGCCTGTTATTGATGCCTTTGGATATCTGATTGAAGACGGGCCCTTTTCCCAAGACAATGCAAACTCTAACATTGCTTCAACTTCATGCTCGTTTGCTGGCGCCATTGCAACCATGTTTGGAACCATTCTCATGTATACGATGTCGAATGGGCCCTGCTGGGTCGCGTTGTCATCAACAAGACCTGAGTTGTTCAATGCGAATACTACAGGTAGATTCTGCAAAGCGATTTCATATATGACTTCATCTATCGCTCTCTTTAAGAACGAAGAATGTACAGCGACAACTGGCCTCATCCCTCCCTTGGCCAATCCAGAAGCGATTGTTACTTCGCTCTGCTCCGCAATTCCTACGTCAATGAATCGCTCTGGGAATTCCTTTGAAAATGGAAGCAAACCGCTTCCGATCGGCATTGCTGCTGTAAGAGCGTATATTCTTTTATCTTTTCTTGCAAGCTCGATCAGTTTATTGCCGAACGCCTCAAAGTATAGCGGAAGCGCTCCCGGATTCTTAATTATTTCGCCAGACTCTGGATCAAACTTTCCAAGGCCATGATACTTTCCATGCTTGTCTGATGAAGATTCTGCGAACGGGACGCCCTTACCCTTTGTTGTGATAACGTGCACCAAAACTGGCCCTTTCATTAGCTTTGCTCTCTGGAATGTTTCTATGAGCAATGGAATGTTGTGGCCGTCAATCGGACCAAGATACCTGTAGCCGAGCTCTTCGAACACTATTCCAGGAGTCAAGACTGAAAGCGCTGCCTCCCTTAATCTCCTAACTGCCGCATGAAGCTCTTCTCTTTCCCTGGGAACATTGTCCATTAAAAGATGAATGTCTCCCCTTACCTGGTGATAGATGGGGCTTTCAAAGATTCTGTTTCCAAATGAAAGCCTGTTATTGTAGGCCTGCAATCCTCCTACGGTTTCCTCATAAGACATTCTGTTGTCGTTGAGCACAAGAATGAATTTCTTTCCTGCATATCCTCCGTAGTTTAATCCTTCCAATGCGACTCCGCCTGTCAAAGCGCCGTCACCTATCACTGCAACGATTTCATAATCCTCTCTTCTTTCATCCCTTGCTATTGCCATTCCGATTGCTTGACATATAACGGGGCTTGCATGGCCGGTTATAAAGTGATCGTGCTCGCTTTCTCTCGGGTCCGTAAATCCGCTTATTCCACCCGGCTGCCTTAAGGTATGGAATTTATCGTACCTTCCGGTAAGCAGCTTGTGGGTGTAAGACTGGTGTCCAGTATCGAACAATATTTTGTCCCTTGGAGAGTTGAAAACCCTGTGCAACGCAATAGTAAGCTCTACAGTGCCCATGTTTGGAGAAAGATGGCCTCCGTTCTTAGAAATGGTCTTAAGCAATACCTCTCTTATTTCGCTTGCCAATTTTGGAAGCTCACCGATTGGCAATTTTTTAACGTCTTCAGGTGATTTTATTTTAGGAAGCAAACCCTCTACTGCCTTTGATTCGGTGTGCTTTTGAGCTTTTGCTTGATTTTGCTGATTTTGATCTTTTCCTTTCATTAAATTCACCCCGTGATGAACATGTCTAACCTATTGAACAACAAACCTAACTAGCTTTTTTCTTCCAGTACAAATTGGATTTCCGCAAGATTATCGCGCGGAACAGCCTGTGCAAAACAATATCTAGCATATCCAACTTCGTGGCCTCCAATCGGGTACATGGAAGACTCAGGCTCTTTAAAGCCTGTTATGTTATTATTACTATCAAACATAAGATTTAAAAATCTCGTTATGTGTCAATTCTGGTTTCGTCAAGTGCCGAATTTGCCCTTTTGATTGCTTATTTCAGTCTTCTAATCCATCTGGCCGGAATGGGATTTGATATTCCTATTTGCTTAAGAACTTCCCGCATTGTTTTTGAATCCGGTTTCCTATATCTCTTAAGCAGGGTGTATCCGCTTCCCCTAAAATATTTGGAATTGAAACAAAGGGTTTTGAAATCCTTGAATTTTATTTTTTCCAAATCAATCTTTTGCTTGCATGAGGCAAAAATCTCTTTGATTACATATGGATCATGCAAAAGCGAATAGTCCTTCTTATTTCTTGTTGTATATCCAGCTGCCAATAACAGTTCGCGTATATGTTCGTTCCTGAGCGCAGTAGTTCCGAAATATCTTTTGGCAAGAGCCTGTCCAGAGATAGTGCCTGAATTCCTTGGATCCGCTTCTCTCAATTTACTGCTGTCGAACCGCATTTTGTAGAATTCGGTTATAGAAACGTCCCAATTGTTGAAGTCAATGCCGCTTGATTCTAAAATCTCCCTCAAAAGAGCCGGCCTGTGTTTTATTTTGCAGTAATTCAAATTAGTTACGCCTATCGTATTTAGGATTGCATCAAAGCTGGCCTTGAATGGGACGTAAATATTCTTGCTAATACAGACTTTTTTGCATAAATCTGAAAGAATCTGATTTTCTGTAAAATATTTTCTGTCTCCGGATTCGAGTTTGTCAGACAATGCCTTTTGGAAATTTTTTATCAGGTCCTTGCCTGTTCCTATGAAATTTTCTGTCTTTATTTTCTGCTTAAGAAACTCTTTGAAAGTGATTGTTTGAATGTTTATTTTTGAATTTAGCAATATTGCCTTAATCACGCTTGGATCAGAGTAGTCCAGAACGTTTACGTTGTATTTAGAAATTATCCCTATCCAAGCAACCAGATTTCTAAAGTTCTGTATGTCTCTTTTTCCGGTTCCGAACCTTCTAAGGATTGTTTGGCCGGTTACAATTCCTCCATTGACCCTGAACTTCATTTTCATGAAATCCCTAACATCTGTTTCCGGGTCAAATCTGGCGGCGAGAAACGAATCTCTCAACTCGTCCTTTGAAGGGTTCAACTTCGCAAGCTTGGCGAACCTGCTAAACTTAAAATTGCTTTTTTGTTCCAAAGCTTGACCTTTGCTTGAAGATGTCTCCTTCTTGTCAAAACTGTCGGATTGCATGAAAATTAGACGTTTAAATCAAATTTAAACTTTTCGGAAAAAATCAGTATTTCTGCAATGTCTCTTTTATTTTTGCCAGTTCCCCCTCGAGAAGAAGGAGCGGAAGGCTTTCCTTTTCTGCTATCTTCACTGCCAATGGGTCGACATCCTTTTTCTTCAGGCCGTGGATTGCGATCAATGAGGGCTTGATCGGAGCGAGCTTGACTGCTATCATTGGAGACCTTCCGGACGAAACGTTTGTGAATATGAACGCTCTCTCGCTTATTGAGCCGTAGAGCTTCTGGAAATCGTTGTATTGGAAGTCCATTATTATCTTGTGGCTGTCCAAGAGAGTGTAGCCGTAAACCCTTTTCTTTTCCAGCAATTCCTCATTTGCCAATGGAACCGCGTCAAGCATCTTTTGAAAATCAACCCCTGTAAGTATTGACGAGAAATTCTTGACCTCGAATGCGTCTGAAGGCTTGTCCTCTATTGCAAGCTTTTGAATTACTTTTGAACCCCTTTCCTTGTCTATCCTGATTATCGTCTCTATGAATCTCTTGACCACCTTTATTC